>CAZOYI010000044.1:0-2687 GCA_964583965.1 uncultured Caldisericota bacterium | reverse complement strand
GGGAGGAACGATACGGATAAATTTCTTTGTCGTATCGATATATGGCGTTGTGAACATCGGATTATCGTTCACGAGAACATCTTGAGCAGATAGATAATTAGGTAGATCGGTTTCTTTTGGAAACTGAATCGTAATCGTATCTGATATTGTACCTAAACTTCCATCAAGTCCAAGAGTAAAGGCTATATTGTATGTGGCAACTGCATCCACGGTCGATGGGTTTACTGATACCTCTGGCATACTAACAGAACCAGGAGAAGCAACCATTTCCATTTGGGTGATGCTACCAAACAATGGATGGGATACCGTTACATTAAACGACCCCTCACGGGTATCCATACAATAAAATTCTACATGCTCTTCTTCTGCCTCTAATAAAATGCTGTTTTGGGGAAGCCACTCTTCTGCTGAAGAAAAGGTTGAAAAGGTTGCTGTATGAGAATCTGCTTTGACATTAATCAAGATATCTTTGTTCATTTTGAAAGAGTTTCCAAAAATATCTACCAATTGAACCATAATAGGGTCGGATGGCTTATTGATGCGTAAAAGTCTAGGAGGCGTTTTAAACATCAATCGTTTTTTAATTCCTCGTATATTCAATGTCATAATCGCAGCATTATAATCTTTTGAGGTAGCAGTGATTGAAATATTGCCTTGTTCCAAATCAGAAACAAAAAATGGCATGGATTCTGAGAAATTTGGAGCTACTTGAACGTCAATCGTATGTTGCTCTGTCCATGTGGCTCCATCCAATGAAAACCGGGTGGAAGTAGAAGAAGATTTTAATGTAATTGTATAGGCTGTGTTCTGTACAATTTGATCCCCTCTTTGATCCACCATTTTTACTACAATGGGTCCTATAATTTCCGATGGTTCAAAAGAGTCAGGATACGAAGAAGGTTCGAAGAGTAAATCATTGACTCCATTACGAATATCAATATCTGCAGAGGCCTCTCGATAGACATCTTGCTGTTTAACAGTTACCTGTAAAGTACAGCGTCCTTCTGATTCAGCTAAGAAATCAATTTCGTTCGGATTGGTTAGCTTGTCAATTTTTCCTAGTGTTGGTTCAACAGTCCAGGTATAGGAAACATCCTCGATCATTTCACCTTGTCCATCATAAGCGGTTACCATGAATCGTGTCTTTTTCCCTCGGGATGTCGTAATAGAATCGGGGGATAATACAATGCGATCCAAAGGCCCCACAACAGTTACCATGGAAGACACTGTGATCGAAGACTGAGAGCCATAGGAAACCGTAACTGTTACGCTTCCATTGCCAATATCACTAGCATAAAATTCGGTTCTTTCATCTTTGAAACTACTTAGCCAGCCAATGCCGCCCGATAAATTCCAGTGGTATACGACGCCTCGAGTAATTCTATTTCCATTGGCATCATAGGCAAATGCAGTAAAGGTTTGGGATTTGCCTTCCGAAATTCGTACATCATCCGGAGTGATTTCTACCCGGTGTAGATCCAAATCGGGACAAATATACACATTATGACCTCTACGAGACAACTCAGTACCTACTTCAAAATACATTTTGTGAGATCCTTCGCTTGTATTTTGAATATCTGCCTCTTTTGTAAATGTTATTTTCACAAGACCGTTCTTGCCAATATCGGTAGGGGGAGCCAGGGTAACAGTATAATCGTCAACCGTTGGATCTGTCTTGCAATATGTAGAACCAAATAGTACTGTATAAGAATCCAATGAAGATGGTATGAAGGTACCCTTTGGAAAGGTAATTTTCACTTTTGGATCATCAGCATCAATTGTTGCAGGAGTGTAAAATTCAAAAACATATTGTGCATTGGTATGTGGCGTACAGGGGGAAATATCTGCAGCAATATGAAGAGGAGCTTTATGTTCATAAATTCCATAAGCATTGGATTTCATTGGATTTTCTTGTGAACCTTCTCGCAGCGTCCATATCTTTATTCTGTATCCTGTTCCATCCTCTTCATCCCATTCATCTGTAGGTACAGCGCTTTTTACCACTGGGTTCTTAATAGTTCTAATGACTATTTCAACCGTTGAGTTTCCAATAATGGCTACTGGACTATAAATTTGTATGGTTTCATTCTCTGTCAATGGGTTGATAGAACAACGAACATCGTTAACACGAATATGAGAAGAATTTAAGGTAGGTGGTATCTGAGTACCTGAGGGAAAGAGAATGTTAATCGTATCCCCTATATTGAGATTTCCATAAGAACCGGTTCGGAAACGAATGGTATAGGTAGCGTCAGTCCCTTCAAATGCAGGCCTTACTGTAACCGATGGAATGGTGTAAGAAACAGGATTAATAGTGTATTCTGACGATCCAATATAATTTTCTTCTGCTGAGGTTTTTACGTAGATTTTGTAATTGCCTGGAGCACTTGGGTTTAGCATTCCCACTTGCTCGTTGAAGTACACATAGAGGTTGTCTAGTTCTCCTACATCAAACGGAACTGTAAAGGTAACAATATTGTGATCAATTTTTGGATTCAGAACCTGTTTTTCATTCCCTTTATATTTGCCATCTTGATCTACCCGTATAGCACCGGATGGTATATAGGAAGGAAGTCGTGTTCCTTGCGGAAACATGATAGATACAGTATCAATGTTAGCTTTTAATGTACCAATAGGACCAGTTTTAAACCCAAGATCAATACTATAGCCTCGACCTGCTGTATTAT
>CAZOYI010000043.1:0-13524 GCA_964583965.1 uncultured Caldisericota bacterium | reverse complement strand
AATATTTTATTATGGAGGTTTATCATGTTTAACAGATTAGAAGTTTTGGCGCTTATTGAGAATGGAACCATCGAAAAGTCTTCTTACCGTAAAGACAATCGATATAACCCTTTTTTCATTGAGATGAAGGATGAAGGCCTTATCGATTTTATGTCGTATCCTCATTTGACTGATCCTGATCCAAGATTCTATAACTTCAGTTTAACTGAATACGGGAAGAAGGTTTTAGAGGATAGTAAATCCTAGCAGAGCATTAAATTGTGATTCATCATTAATATTCGTTATGTGATTGGAGGCTTGATATGACAGAGTTTAGAAAGTTTTGTATTGACTTTGATCGAATCAAAACTCAGACATTGTCCCTTGATGACAAGTACCTTAAAAATTGTGTTGGGATAGAGATGGATGAATTATTTAAATCTCTTTGCCCTGATAACGTTGGTGGTGATTATGACCGTTGTTTTGATAGAGACGAAACGCTTTTCCACTTACAACGCCTAAATCAAGCTTTTGACTTGTATACGGCACAACATGAAGGCATGTATTCAGACGATCCTCTTTTCCTAAGAAACATTGCACTTTTAAAAGAGTACGAAGCAGAAATATCTGAAAACCCCGAATTCTTCAACGAAAACATCGACTAATTTCCCTTAACTCAAAAAAGGATCCTGTAGAAATATGGGATCCTTTTAAAACCCCAACACCTCTTTTAGCTTCCCAATATTCTCTTCACTGGGTGTGGTGACTCCGGATTCCCAATTGCGATACGTATTGATACCTACTCCGCAGGCAATGGCTATTTTTGACTGGGTAAGGCCCGTTTTAGTACGTTTCTTTTTAATTAGATCACCTGTAACTTCAGTAACGTCATGAGCAAGGAAATCTTTCATGATTTCTTCATCTGTCATAACTTCGTCGGTGTCATCATTGCAATCCCATCCGGTAGTTCGGTATAACTCAATTGCTTCTTCTTTACTTACAATAGCTCCAATTTCTCCTAGGCCTTTGTCTTCGTTAATGTAATACGTTACTTTTTTCATTTGGCTTCTCCTGTGAATGGTTGGGTTACTACTATTAGTATATCATTGGTGGTGGTGTCAATAGAAAATAAAAAAAATATTCACGTTTTTCCAAAAAAAACTGAAATTTCTTTTTTTCGTTTCCTTCTCATGAAGCCAAGATGTAAATTTATTGTCGATGGAATTGAAATTGATGTACACTCTGCAACGATCATCAAGCAGTCGCACAGGTATCCGGATACGGCGATTGTGACAACGGATAACACGGATTGCCGGTGGAATACGGTGTTTAACGATTTCATGCAGAGCAAGGTAGAGATATACTTCAAGTATGAGGATATCCCTTCGCTAAACCAATGGCATTTGCATCTCCGATCACTTGGGAATAAATTGTCTTGAAACTTTTTCCTGTGATGATGTATTAATTTTGACGATTTCATTTTCATTGTTGCACTTAACGAATATTCTTTTCGACTCCTGGTTTTTTAGGTTAAAAGTATAATGTTTAGTCTTTGCATCAAAGTTTAGCAGAACAATATTGGCTAAAGGCTCATTAAGCCTTATAGATAGAGATTTTACTAGATACTCGTAATCGGAATCGATTGATTTGGTTTCAAATAGAGGGATGTTATCTCTAAATCTTTTCTCTAGTATTGCAATAACCAACTTGATTTCATCCCAAATGACACCACTGACTATTGTATTGATTAGGAACACTATTATTTCTTCTCCATTTGAAGCACCATGATATATTTCTGACTTCTGTTTTGTAATCATCCTGGCATTGATACCTTGTTTATCAAGTAATTGGAGTATCTCTTTAAACACAAAGCTATCCCCAAGAGCAGAGTATCTCACCTTTATCAGCATGTCTTTTGCAGGGTATTGATTTTCGGTTTCTTGTTCGTATTCATTATTTTGTTTTTCTTCAGCTGGAGTTATTTTGGGAAGGTGATTAATATATTCACCACATTTTTCAATGATTTGTCGAGAGATCTTCGTGGGATCTTCCACTCCAGGGTTGGAGTGATAGGTTAAGAAAATGGTCAATCTAAAAAATGAATCTTCGGTCATTAAGCACTCATATCTTAGTCCATCACCTTTGTAGTTCTGAGCAATCCGGAACAGTTCTAAAATATTTGTTTCGTTAAACCTAACATTTCGACACTCGAATTTTGATAAAGCTTTTGTTTCTTCTCTAATTGATTCATTAGACCAATCAATTATTTCTTCATACAAAGAAAATGATAAATCCACCATAGTATACTTCCTTATTTCTAAAGTTTATTGTTATGAGTTTTTTTACGTCTAATTCATGAAAAATTCTTCATAGTCAGAAAGAAGTACTTCATGTAGTTTTGCTATTTCTAAAAATGATGAAGTGTTTTAAAAGAGTCAATACCATAATCAAGAGCAATTCTTATGTCTTCAAGGGATAGATAGTTTTTATGAACTAGAATTTCTCTAACCTGATCTTTGCATTCCATGTATTCTCTATCTTCTGGATTTGAACTACTCGAAAGAAATGACCCATACAACAACTCTATTGCATTTTTTGTCTTTCTTTGTATTGATTCAACACACCGTAGCACTTCATTGATCGAGAGATCTAAATCTATTTTTGATTTAAAAAAAATTACACCATTGGAATGTGCTGAACTATTTCTATTTTGAACATTTTTAGAAAAATTTCCGATCTCAGAATTTTCAAATCCAAGTAATTTTAAGATTCTTAACAAGGCACTTTCATTTACACAGTGTAAACCAAATGGAGAATCTATCTTGTTAAGTTTGTTTTCAATGTCTTTATTAAATCCGATCATCGCTTTCTCGAAATCAGATTTATTGTTTTGTTTGATTTGCCAAATCTCAAAATACACAAAAGTCATGAAAAGCATATGATAAGAAATAAAGGCAAAAGGATATTTGCCAGACTCATAATTAACCACAAATGAGTCCCAAAGAAATTTAACATATTCAAGTTCAGGTGGATTTTTGTAAGATACTGGGAGATAGTTATGGATTTCTAGTGCTTCTTCAATCATTCACGTGATTCCCACAATTTTTCTAACGCGGTTTTGGTTTTTTGTTTGTAGATTTGGATGAGTTTTTTGGCGGATTCGACGAGGGTGCGTTCGGCTTCAATTTTTTCTACGATTTGTTGTTGGATTTCGAGAGAAGGAAGGGGGATAATAATATTTTTCAAAGCATTGCCGTTAAATTGGGGTTGCCCTCCACCTGTAACAAGAATTTGAGCTTGTTTCCAATATGTAATTGATCTTGAAAAAACCCAATAATAAGAAGGGATAATGACATCCTTATCAAAATTAATTCGAATTAAATATGAAGCAAAAACAGCTTTTTCCTCATCCATAAAGAAAAGAGTTTTCCCAAATGTTGCTCCTGTTCGAGCCACTAAGAGATCACCCTTTTTTAATAGATATTTTTCAGATTCTGTGGTTAGATCAATAAATTTTTTATCAGTTTCTCTCAATTCACCAAACTCGTCTATGTCAGTAATTCTGATGAATCTGGCTTCTCCACATTCTTTTGCAGTATCTGTAAAGCCATATTCAATATCAGCAATCTCTCCCAAAGGTTTTATTTCCCAGGCTGGGTCGATGTCGATGGTGGGTTTCCAGTTTTTGACGATTTGTTGGGCACCTTGGATGATGTTTTGGTAGCCATCGATCTCTGCGACGATTTGTTGTTGGATTTCGAGGGGAGGAAGGGGGATTTGGATTTTTGCTATATCATTTTTATTGATTGATGAGAAAGCTGCACCTTGATTGCCTACAATATCATTTTGCATGTTCTGCAACAATGGGAATAGAAAATTTACAAGAACTTCGCTAGATGGCCTGATTGCAGCGAGTCCCCTTCCAATGCATATTTTTTCAATTGAGATATTCACTGGACCTACAGGTGCACGAACAGAGATCAAAATGTCTCCTCTTAAAGCCTCTTTTGTTACTTTTTTTGTCCATTTTGTTGGCTTCCCTATGTACTTGTCCTGAAATTCCATTTTGCCCTGATAAAATGGCAATCCTTCACCTTTATCATTGTAATATTTACCTTCGGGTGATTGTCCTGCAATAATTTCTGCTACTTCCCCCAGTTTTACCATAGGCCATTTGGCATTGGAGTAGTCTGTGGCAACTCGGTAACGGTCGCCTGAAAGGTTGTAGTCGCCGTTTTCTGCTATTTTAGACTTTTCAACAAACAGTGCCAGGGGGTGTTCTGTTTTTTTACCCTTCTGCCACTGGCGAATGATTTCCAATGCTTTTGGAAGATCGTTCTTACTGTTGGGTCTTCGCTGGGCTCCAAGGTCGTAACCATCAGCTTCCACTTTGACAAACAATAGCTCTTTGCTCTGCCTTGCCAGGTCGTTGTCAAAGAGTAGAACACTGGTTTTAACACCACTATAAGGTTGGAAGATTCCAGAAGGTAGGCTGACGACAGCATATAACCCATCCTGTACCAGGTTTTTTCGCAATTGCTTGTATGCTTTGCCAGATTGGAAGATGATCCCTTCGGGAACAATAATACCTGCTCTGCCTTTTGGTTTAAGGTGATTCATAATATAGTCCACAAAGAGAACTTCGGAACGAGTGGATTTGACACTGAATTTGTTGTGGGGTTTGATACCGCCTTTAGGAGACATAAAGGGAGGATTGGCCATAATCACGTCAAACTTATCTCTCCAGCGTTCTTCCATGGAAAGCGTATCGTATTGGTAAATTTTTGGGTTTTTGAATTGGTGGAGAAACATATTCACCTGGGCAATGCGTACCATACCCGGGTCGATGTCGTATCCTTCTATTTGATCCATCAGTTCTTGCTTTTGGCTGGGAGTTAGACGCTTTTCTCCGATATGCTGGGCTAATATATGCTGGTAGGCTTTGACCAAAAAGCCTCCGGTACCACAAGCTGGATCAAGGATTTTGTCTTTTTCGGTGGGTTGGACGACATTCACGATAAAATCAATTAGGTGCCTGGGTGTGCGAAACTGACCAGCATCCCCCTGACTACCCATGATGGAGAGAAGATATTCGTAGGCGTTGCCTAATTCTTCCGGGTGGGAGTAGTCAAAATACTCGATTTCTTTTAGAAATAAACCCAATACTTCGGGAGAACGATAGGGCAGATAGGCATTTTTGAGTATTTCTCTAAACAACTCGGGTAGCTGTGGGGCTTGAGCAAAACGATTGAAAGCTTCGACATATAGATTAAGACGCTCCTGATTTCCAATGCGAGGGCTTAAAAGGTGTGACCAGGAATAGTGCTCCAGATCACCTGTGAAAAAAGAGGCTTCACCACCTTCTTTCAGGGCTGACTGGTCCATATCATCCATAAATTTGTAGATTAATGCGTACGTGATCTGGTCAACCTGAGAAATTGGATTGGGAACTACTCCTACCAGAATTTGCCGTGCATTGTCTATATGTCGTTTAGTATCTGGTACCATTCATACTCCTTAGTCCATGAAAATATTGAGAGAGATATAGTCTTTGATGTACGTGGGTATAAGTGTTTTAAACTTTCCTAATTGCCTGTATTCATCAAAATCAAGGGAACCTCGCGTATGAAGTTCTCCGAATTTTTTACTGTCGATGATTTCCCGTACATCAGGATCGGTGATATATGCTCTGAAGAAGCTTCTGGCAAAATAGTAAAGTTCCTGATCAATTGGATTGATACTAACAAACTTTTCCCATTCTTGTTCAAGAAGTTCATTTTTCCCAGGAAATTCTTCTATTTCTCCGAAAGCCATCTCTAGAAACTCTCTGATAGTAATCCGTCTATCAATATTAAAAGCCTGGCGGATTTTTTCTAGATTCAGGAAATGTTTGGGGTGATTGAGAATATTTTTTTGAGTGAATTCTTCAGCTTGTCCTTTGTTCCCGGTTTTCCAAAGTTGATGGAGGGTTGGATTCTGTACAACATCTTCATCCATTGCTTTATGGAACATTTCACGGTCTATTTTAAGCCCTCCAAAGCCTACGGGGGTTTCCTTCAACCAAATGGTTTTATCTGCTTTGTATAGATTGACAGGCTCTGATGGAGGGTCATATTTTTTTTCAGTTGAAGATAGTAGATCCTCTAGATCCTTTTTTACGCTGGGTAGGGAAATTTTTTCATCATAGTCGAACTCTTCTTCGAAGTATTCGCATGTAGCAAAATAATCAAAAAGTTTGAATGCAGTTTTGTTTTCAGTATAGGTTGTTTTTCCATCTTCATTTATGTAAGTAAAAGTAAAGGTTCGAGTACCACGCCCTTTCATTTGTACAAAGAGTGAAGGGCTGAAAATGGGTCTCATAAGCGCAAGATTAAGGATGTCCTGGCAGTCATACCCTGTGGTCATCATGCTGACTGTTACACATATTCGAGTCTTTGAGGTTTCATAGCCCTCAAAGAGTGGTAAATGTCCATTTAAATTGTTGTTTGCAAAGTTTATCGTTTTTTGTTGAGCATCATACACATTGGATGTTACTTGCACCGCAAAGTCTGATGTATGAAATTGTTGGGGCCATTTTTCAAACGCTAGTTGATTCAAGATTTGTGTAATTCGGGCAGCGTGGACTTGGGATACACAAAAAATAATGGATTTACCGATTACAGGATACCCCATCTTTCTGCTTATAGGATCCTGCAAAGCATGATCCAAAAAAGCTTTGCACATTGCTACATTTGTTTGGTCATTGAAGACTTTTTTCTCATAATCCCGTTCGGTAAAGACTTGTTCTTCTTCTATGCTATCCTCACCAACATTTCTAATAGACAGTCCTTCATCGGACAAAAGTTGAGTGGTGATTTCGGTACGGGCATCAATAATGATTGGATTGATTAGATAGCCATCTTTGACACCCGCTATTAAATCATAGCGGAACGTGGGGATGCCAGAATCACAGCCAAAGGTCTTGTATGTATCCAATAGAACTCTTCGTTCAAACTCACGCTGAGTTTGAGGAGAATCCTTTTCAAAGCCCTTTAGATAGTCTTTTGGTGTGGCTGTCAGACCAAGCTTGTAACCCACGAAGTATTCAAACACGACCCGGCTGTTACCACCAATAGATCGATGGGCTTCGTCAGAGATTACCAATTCAAAATCGGTGGGGGAAAACTCCTTTCGGTAGCGATCCCCTGCAAGGAATGTTTGGATAGTAGATACAACAATATGGGCACTGGTCCAGCTATCTCGATTGTCTTTATAGATCATGGTGGTATAATCTTTTCCTAGATATTGTGTGAAAGCTTTGAAAGCCTGGTCTTCGAGTTCGAGACGATCCACTAGGAAGAGCACTCGTTGGGCATTACCGGATTGTAAAAAAAGCTTGATTACTGCAGCAGATACAAGTGTTTTTCCGGTGCCAGTAGCCATTTCAAAGAGAAATCTCTGTTTTTTTTGTTTTGCAGCTTCTTGTAGGCTTTTTATTGCTTGGAGCTGGTAACTACGAAGTTTCTTTAAATGGTGTTTGTCAAGAAATTCTTTGCATGTTTTTGGGTTGAGGAAGGAAGGATCTTTACGAAAATCAGGCATTTGGCTTTCAATAATGTAATACTCGTCAAGGTCGGTCTTGGCAAGTTCGATGGGGCTGGGATGATACTCCACAGCTTGAGATAGAGATTCTTGAGAGGGAAAACGGCTAATGGCATGGGGGTTGCCATAGAGAGTATCCCATAGGTAGTGTGAGTTACCATTGGATAGGATGATATAACGGGCTTGGATGCTTCGAGCATAGGTTCTGGCTTGTTCTTTGGCAGAAAGAGGATTAAGGGATTCTTTTTTTGCTTCCACTACAACCAGAGGACGTTTATCCTTGTCAAGGAGAAGGAAGTCTATAGCTCCTCTTTGTTTGTCTTTAGACTGGGCATGTTCGAAATCATCTCCCATATTTTGGTAGGTTTTTATCGAAACTTCTAATTGGATATTGGCAGGACCGTATTGATTATCTTCAAATCGCCATCCTGCTTCTTCCAGAAGTTTGTTAATTTTTATACGAGCAGATGCTTCTTTTTTTGAAGGCATTATCGTTAATCTCTTACATCACAGATAAAGGCATTTGTTTAGTTTATTCATGATTAAAATATATTGATAAACATTAGCATTTCAATGTTAATAGCATATATTGACCAATTTGAGAAAATGTGCGCAAGGAGAATTGAAGGTGGTCTGACTCATTGACCCACTTCCTTCTGAAATGAGCCGTTCTTGAGCTTATTCTAGTACTTTCTGGTTGTTTGATGCTCTGGTTGCTGGAGCAAGACCAAGACAATGTCCACTATCGAAAATCACCATGTTTCACTCTTCTCCTCTTATTCTTGGAGTATTTGATGATCTTTAAAAATGGCTAGCTTTTTTTATCATTTTTCTCCTTTAGGTTCCTGCTAAGAATAGTTAGCCAGATTCTGTTAACATGTATTGCTGTTTGGGCTCTTTCGGTTTATCCTGCATAGTTCTAGTTAAAAAGACATCATACTTATAAAGAAAAGAGAGCGTTTCGAGAATAGCTTGGTACCTTTTTTATTGACCCTATAAATTGAACCTCATTAATGCAGACTTTTTCAATTATTAGATTGGTACCTTTTTCGGCCCCAGCTTGGTATCTTTTTTTTCTTTTCTTTCTCAAAAGCTTTACTAAATGACCATCACGTTAATTCTATTCAGATGTAATTATCCGTTCTTGACGGAATTAAGAAACGCCACGACCTGATTTTCCAGCGTGTCGGTCAACTCACACTTGAACTCGGTGATGTTATCTTCGTTGGGGTGGGAGGTGATCATGATTGAATCTCCGTTAAAAAGCGTGACTTCTTCTGAAATCTTATATCACCCCAAGGCATTTTTCTTTGCTTAGGATATGAAATATAGAGCCAACGTTTGGCTCTTGTAACAGCAACAAATGCATTGTTTCTCTCTTCATCAAGCTCCTCATCTGTTTTAGCTCTATAATCAGGAAAAACTCCTTCGCACATGCCAATTAAAAACACGATATCCTTTTCCAAACCCTTCATCGTGTGCACAGTACTTAGTGTTAATCCATTATCAACATTATTGTCAAAAAGCTGACCAAGGGCTAACGCATTCCGAAATGCAACCAATGAATCACCAAGACCTTTTCGCTTAAACCGAGTCCAGACATTTTTAAATTCGTTAAGCTCTTCGATACTCAACTTAATGTCTTCAACCCTATCGTCTTCGTCTGGAACACCCTTCTGGTTTCCAACCAAAGAGATTAAATGACTATTAAACTCTTTCACCAGCTTCGTAATATTGGGGGTTTCTTCATCTAAGTCATCAATTGCCAAAAGAAGTTTTTTTAATAGAAAGATATTCTTATGTTCTCCAAAAGGAACTTGAGCTGCCATGTCCGACAATGCAGTTGAAGTCCAACTTTCTGGTTCAGGAATATTTAGCACTTGGCATAGCTTCTTCCCGTCTACCCAATCTTTAGGGTTTATTTTAACACGCATGGCATAGTCCAATACCTTGCCAAACTTTGTCGAAGGCTCAAGTGGCCTCTCACCCTTTCTCAAGGAGTAAGGTATTGCATTTTCAATTAGGTTTTTTTCAAGCTTGCCAAATACGAATCGATTACGGCCAATTACTACCATCTTACTCAGCGAAATTTCACCTTCAATCTCATCGTGGATGTTCAAATCTAAAAGATACTTAATTTTTGAAGCAACTGCTGCAGCTTCATCCTCTTCCGTATCAAACTCCGAAACCTCAACACAACCTTCCAAAGCATACTCAATTTCCGTCTGAGAATCTGGTCTCAACATGTTCGCAGCTCGTATAACAGCCTTTGTGCTACGATAGTTTTCTTTTAGCTCAAACTGTTGAGGGGAGAAATCTCTTACAAAATGTGTACAAAGATATTCCTTCGATGAACCATTAAACCCATATATCATCTGATTGGGATCGCCAACCATCAGAATGCTTTGTATGGCCTCACCGCATAATGCTTTTATAAACTCATACTGAGCTGTGTTTAGATCTTGAGCTTCATCCACACAAACGTGCTTATAATGAGATCGGTATATTTTAGCGATCCACTCATGCGTCAGCAATATTCTATATGCGTAGACTAAAATGTCGTCATAATCTATACCACCACTGTTGAGCAATGAACTTTGATAGTCCTGAAATATTTTCCAAATACTCTTATCAGAATATTGCTCCGATACATCTTTCTCTGAAAGTAACTCCCGCTTTATTTTGGAGAAAATATCCATGTAGGCTTGCAGTTTTTTCTCTCTGCTCTTTAGCTCTTTTGCATCGGAAACATTGAGATATTCATCAATGTCCACTCCATCTTCACGGAGGGATTGTATGAACACTTCCATTCTGTCCATATCTCTATCGTAGATATGGAGCTCAGATGGCAGTCCAACAGTATGACCATACTTTTCTAAAATACGCTGAGAGACAGAGTGAATTGTTGCAACCCAAGTTCTATCCTCAGCTTGGTCACAATCGGCAAGACGAGTATTCATTTCTTCAGCTGCTTTATTCGTAAATGTCAGTGCTATTACGCCATCTTTTTTGGAGTTTTCCAAAATGTAGCGAACTCGTTCAGTCAAGACTCGTGTTTTGCCAGACCCAGCTGAAGCAAGCACTTGTATTGCTATATTAAAAGGGGACTTAACTATCTGTATCTGACTCGGTGAAAGTTTTAGCATAATCCTCTCCATTCTTTTAACTTCTCAAACACTTCGATGACCGCCGTAGGTACAAGCTCTTCGACAGACTTATTATTGGGATTATCTGCGAGAATAATGGATAAAAAACCCGCACAGGTTGCTTTTGATTCGCGCATTCGTATAACAAGATCATTATCACTTAATCTTGAAAGCTCATCTCTTTTTGCTTGACAGTATTGTATGTTGTCATTTCCGTTTGTTCCGGTTTTAACTAATGCTTGAATTACCTCTTCTCTCAATTTAAGAATATGAATAAGTTCGGCCTCCATATGATTTCCATCAGACAAAAAAGATAGATGAAACTCATCTGCGGAGAGTGTGAGAAAGGTATTCTGTTTAATCTTTTCGATTTGTTTCTTAATTTCGGTTTGTGTATCTCCATCATTATCGCTCAAGATGCAGACAGGTATTCCAAAGCTTAAGGCCATTTTTACAAATGGTGAATAATTTTTACCAGAAACGCCAATGCAATTGATCCCTAGAGAGAAACATGATTTTTTAAAGTAAGCTTGGAACATGACTGGAATAATCTGCTCTTCAGTGATACCCTCGAACAAAATTAAAGCATTAGATAAGAGCAGTTCTCCCCGGAAACGCATGATATGATTTTGCAGGGCATTAACTTCACTCGAGTCTAGACCGCTAATCAATTGAGTCGAATGAATAGTTTTATTCTTTCTTACTAAGCCTCTTAAATATTTAAGATCAGACATCCCTATTAAATAAGGGGAATGCGTACTTATGATTGTTTGTCCAGGATTATCACGTAGTTGTTCAAACAATGTTCGCTGTGCATTAGGGTGTAAGTGCGCTTCTGGCTCTTCAGCGGCAATTGTAGGAAAGAATGGCTTTGCCTCCCTTGAATGATTCTCAGCTAATAATTCAACAAAAGCCTTTACTGTCAACATTGATGCCCAGCTACGGGTACCCATGCCATGATATTCCATAGAAAAGGAGTTCTTATCAGAATCACCAAAATGCACACTAAACCGTTTAGAAAGATCTCTTATCTTTTTGGGGAAGGGAGTGAGTTCAGTTTGACCAGATCCTACAAAGGATTGATTAAGGTTGTCAAGGTGGTGCTTTAATTGTTTTAAGGGGTTGCTTTTTTCAATTGCTTCTTTATTTACCTCAGCTACCATACGCTCTAACTCAGTGACATCTTCATCATTATATTCAATACTTGATAATACCCGCCCTATAAATGAGGATTTCTCTTTTAACTCGTTGTGAATGTCTCGTTGTGCATCAATCGAAATAAATGGGATGGATTCAATTCGTTTACCAATTCTATTCTTTTTGTTTACTGGGGTATCTTGCCATTCCTCTCGCTCTGTCCAAGAATTGAGATGAAATCTTTCAACAAGATAGCCTCCCTTGACCCTATCAGGTTTGGCCTCTGTTCTAATAGCAACAAATTGTTTTCCATCAGCCTCAGTCTGGATTTTATCCCCAAACTCTTGTTGCCACTCTTCTGAAAATTCCTTTATTCTATATTCACCCTTCACGGGGATAAAACGAATATCAATGGTGATTATTTCCTGCCGCTTTTCATTCTCACCGATATGAAAATCTTCATCGGATAGATACCGAGAATAATCCCCTAATGACAACTGCAAAGCTTTTATAACTGACGTTTTACCTGTATTATTCTGCCCATGCAAAACAGCAACCCTTGGGAGGGGTATCTCAATATTTGAAAGACCTCTAAATCCACAGATTCGAACAATGTCAATCTGAATACTCATATCAACTACCTTCATTTCTTTGAAAAAAGCCATCGTAAGCAATATTTGCGTAAGCTTTTAATATTAATGTAACAAACTCATTGATAGAATGAAGTAGGCCACATGAGATTATTGGAGTGGTTCTAAACTGGTAATGAATGGTTTTGGTGATAATAATCATACAATTCCCTCCGTTTTGGTCCTTTTAGAGAGGACCACGGTGTTTTCATTTCTGACAGTTTATCGATTTCATGTTGATTTTGAGAGCCTTGAGATACATAACATCTGTCAATATTGACCAGGATATTGTTGCCGAGATGTTTAATGGTGAAAAGTTGTTTGCTTTCATTAGGTGTAAAATATTTTGTGAAGGTTTTTTATTCTTGTTTAGAATCCTTATTGTCACTTTGATATTCCGATTTAACTGGTTCATTTGCAAACAGTATCTTTACCGATAGAGAAGTGTTTGTGAAATCCTTCAAAAGATACCCACCGATCATCAAATTCTAGCATGCCGTACTCCTAGCAGGACTGTTATTTTTACTAAACTCAGTAGGATTAATCAGGTAACGTTGCAAATGCAATATTCCCACTCTAATTCATTCTGTAAATATATTGAAAATAAAGCGTGAAGTCAAATGTTTGGTGCATCCATATTTTCTTCGATATAGGTAGTTTTCATATCCCCTTTCTAGTGCAAATGTTGAATTTGGTACTCACTGAGTCCGAATGGGAAAGAAAAGATAAAACTACCGAATTTATCCTAACTTTCCGTGCATCAAATCCTGTATTGATTTCTGTACCGAAGTCTTTAATTCTTTGGATCAGAAGAATATCGTTATCTCAGGGCAATTGGGAAACAGGTTGTTCCCTAATTGGAAAATCTGACTCATAGTGGGTAAAAGAAGGATTGGGGCTTCTTAAATCGACAAATTAAGGAGTTTTCGGCTAGCTAGCTTCCATAGTGCGCTTATCCAAAGCAAAAGGATGAGTATTCCCAGTAGGATGCCCCAACTATCAAAGTTACCTTCAGATAAGGCCCAGAATGTTTTAAGGGGTGCATAGGTGGG
>CAZOYI010000042.1:0-4415 GCA_964583965.1 uncultured Caldisericota bacterium | reverse complement strand
ATGCTGTACAAGAAGTTTTCTGTACAGAAAGTATTTCTCATTGGATCTCTATTAGATTTTACAAAAGGAAAGCTATTGTGAACTCAAAATATCTGGTTTTAAAAGAACGGATTATTGAAGAATTATTCTTCGTAAAACGATCTATGCAAAAAGCGGAAGAAGACATCACGCCAGATTGTGAATTTGTGATAAGTGGAAGCAAAATCAGTGTTAAAACTCTGGATTTGAACCAATCATTTCGAGTCATAGCCGATCAACTCAATGCTTTCATAGATTCTTACTTTATTTTGTCATAGTATCATCGCTTGATCCTGGGAACTATATCCATCTATGAACATTCTTAGGAACCAACACCTTCCTCCATTTCCAACATCAAACAGGTGGTTTATGCGGGGTATTCGATCGTCACCTGCATCTTTTGACCATCCCAGTCCACTTTGCAACCCAAAGCTTCGGTTACAAAACGGAGAGGAATGACCGTACGACCTTGGACAATTTGGGGTGCTACATCAAGGTAAACTGTGCGTCCGTTGACGGTGGCTTCTTTCTTGCCGATGTAGAGGATAATGGAAGTGGACCCTACCTTATACGTAACGGTAGCTACCCTGCCCGAGGAATTGGTAGTATACCCTACTTCTGCACCCAGAGATTCGCCCACAAAACGGAAGGGGACAAACGTGCGACCTGAATCAATAAAAGGAGCCACATCCAGAACAACCAGTTGTTGGTTTACATAGGCATTTTTACTGGCAATGGTCAGCACAATGGTTATTTTAGAATCACCAGGAGTGACGCAAACTTCATTGGATCGAGAGGATTCACTTTTATCGCTATAGACTGCAGTCATGTAATAACATGCTTTCACACCATTGTCCACGTTATGGTCTGTATGGCTAAGTCCTTTAATGGGAAAATCTGTAATAGGGCTACCATATGGAATACGAGAGGTATTGCGATATAGGTTATACCCAATGACATTGCTAGTATTTTGTGGGGGCGTCCATTCCAGTAAGACCTTACCATCGCCTGGGAAAGCCTTTAGAGTAAAGTACTCTGCTGCCTTACCACGGATTTCGGGACTCACGGGATTGGAAGGACGCGGTTTTCCCTTTTTTGCTGCTCGTATCGTGACAAAGGTATGAATTGCATCGGTATAGGAGCTCTGTAAAGGAAGAGATACGGCAAACTCAGTTCCTTTTTTCTCTGGCATAATATCCTCAAATTCACTTGTATTCAATCCCATGCAATAACTTTGATGCTTACCAGGATCCCTTGGTTGTTCATCACTTAATGTTGTAGGATACACATCGAACAACTGCGAAGGTGGCTTGGCATACGCTTGAACAGGTTTAAACGAAAAATAACCGTTGCGATCGGTTGTTACCGATTCAAACACGCGCGCAGGTGCCCTCAAGGATACCTTTACATCTTGTAAAGGAGCTCCGGTTTCCGCACTTAACAACTGCCCCTTAAAGAATGCTCCTTTTGGAGTCAAATAGATGGAGTTGTTCGTGGTTGGCTGCTTTCGAATAAGAGTAAGGGGGAAATAGGAGTGATTGTTAGGATAGGCTTTGTCACAATTGATGCGCAAATAGTGGTTGCAGCGATCGGCATTACGTAACCTCCAGCTCTCATTATCCCACGTGATACTAAATTTTCCTTGCGAATCCGTAACTGCATGATAATTTTTAAAGGGATCCACTCGGCCCAATGTTCCTGCTTTCACATCAACTCCTGCCATGGGCATACCTGTACGGATATCATACACTGTACCAGACCAGGTTTTTCCAGAAGAAGATGCAACATCAGAAAAAATGCTTTGCAAAGAAATGGATACTATAAAGAAAACAACTAGAAACAAAATGTGCAGAGATTTTCTTTTCATCTAGAGACACTCCTAGAAATTTCTAAAAATCATACTCACAAAGCACAACTAGATATAAAACCTTCTTTGCCTATGACAGAAAACAAATCATAGGTATCGAAAGCTTTTCATAAGAAATATTGTACCAGAATATGTAAAAAATAACTAGATTTCGGTGCACAAAACTCCATTGGTTTTTTCATCGTGTATGGATTCAAAAGTAGTACAACGATTTGAATTTCCCAACGCTCAAGACAGAGGCTTTGTTGATTTTTATTAGAGGAAACATATTGGACACGCAAGTTTTTATAGAGTGGATGAGTTTTCTTAACACAATGGAAACCCTCAATAATACCAATGCTATCTAGAAATACAGACATTCTTGCAGTTCATTGTGAATAATCTATTTCTTTCTATCAATCCACTTGATTTTGTACATAGATGGAAAAGATATGGAAGTATAAACTTATGTAGCTGACAAGCAATAACCCCCAATCAATAAACACATTCCGTTTCCATAGAATATAATAGATCTATTTACATTTTACACCTATCGATTCTCTGGACATTCACATGTTAAACGATTTGTTTACTCAAGATAAGTTCCATTCATCTTGAGAGCTCATAGGGCTTATCTTGTTCTTTTGTTTGCATAAGTGTGATTCCCGTAGTCTTCAGATGGAAGAAGATAGAATAGGCAGTATTTTTTCTGATACTATATTGTTTTCTTGTGAAAAAGCTTAATTGGAAATTGAGAATATTACAGATTGAGAAGCATTCCATCTTATTGATATAAATGATATTTCTGAGGAGTTTTACAGCAAAGTGATTACAAAAGGAAGGCTATTGTGAACTCAAAATACCTGGTTTTAAAAGAACGGATTATCGACTATTTTTCATAAGTTTGACGAATTCAATACATTTCTTTCTGCAGACTAAAGAGCTCTTCTTCGTTTGGCAATCAGTCTCAAATTCGCTCACTACGTAAAACTCTTCGCATGTGCAAATGCATCCTCTCTAACAAACAAACCAAAGATACCCCAAAAATTGAATGATAATTTGGATTTACTTTTTTTGACTTTGGATATTTTTAGAGTATTCTCAGAGTAGGATAAAATTATGGTGTTTGTTTTTATTTTTACACAAAGGATCGTTATGTTTGTTTCAGACTATAATGCAGTGGTTATTTAAAAGGACATAACAATGATAAAAAGAATCAGCTTGTTTATTGTAGCAGCTATTGTATCTAGTAGTTTCCTTGCTTCTCCTTCGTACGGAGTAAAACATCATTTAAACACTGGTACGGATGGGTTCATCATCCTCTTTGAGGGGGAACCAATAAAAACACCCCGTGAAAGGCAGTGGTGGGATAACAGTTTTGGGTGGATTACGAAGGGTGAAAAGAAGGTAAGAACTTTAACATTTATCAATCAAACAAATGAAGATATATCCTTTACTTGTCTGCCAGAATCGACAGATGAAGTCATTGTAGAACCCGCACAATTTGTCCTAAAAGCGAACGATACAACCTTTTGTAACGTGATCTTGCAACCACAAGAAAAAAAAAGTAGCGATCATTATAGTGAATATATTAACATAGAGTCATCAGTGACTCATTTAAAATTGGATGTTAACTATTGGTATCAAAGCGATTACAGAAAAATGGTAGTTTGGAAAGACAAGACGAGTTATGAGTCCATTGATGCAAACAATTCACAAATTAACGATATCCAAGTACCCAAGATTATTAACGGAAGAATGTATCTAGAAGCTAAGTTTTTTCCACTACTTGGATATATCTTTCAGCTCCATATTCAAAAAAACATCGCAGCAACTTTACGCATTGATGAAAATACACTGTATTTTGAGTCAGGAAAGGATACTGTTGTCATCAATGGAGAACTTGTTCCTATCGACAACAAACTTGATATTATTCATGATATGAGAATGTTTTTACCTCTTCGTTTCCTTGCTGAATATGCAGGCTATGAAGTCATGTGGGATCCTGCTGAAGAAAAGGTGACCTTGCTGTGGGACAAGAATTGAAAAAGAGAAATGACAGAAATTGTGAGTTCGTTTTTCCAAGGCATCGCCTAAAATGGTTGGACCAAGGATGAAAAATGTAAAGCATCCATGTTATGCCAATGATGCACAAGGAACCATTCTAGAAACGTATCACTATTCTCCTTATGGAATTCTCCTATCAACACCATCGATTTCACAACCCCATTTTCTATCTGGTAATGCCCAATGTCAATACGAAACTGAATCCTCCCTATACTACATGCATGCACGCTACTACGATGCCCATACTGGACGATTTCTAACCAAAGATGCGTTGCCTGGATCTCTGAGTTCTCCTTTATCACAAAACCGCTATACCTATTGTCAAAACGATCCCATTACTCTCATTGATCCTACTGGCAATTCTCCCGAGAACACCGGCAATCCACCGAGGATGAGTGGGCCCCATGCCAATCCCAGTAGTGATCCTTGTTTACTTCCGGATGTGGCAGGAAGTATGCCAAGCGTACCTTCCATCTATGGATTT
>CAZOYI010000041.1:0-2894 GCA_964583965.1 uncultured Caldisericota bacterium | reverse complement strand
TGGGAAACTGACTGGGAGAGTAGGAAGCCGCCAGCTTTTTTTATTGGTGCAGTGTAAATCAAAAAATCCCTTCTTATCAATTACTTGTACCTGCAAGCTTCTTACACTTTAATCATTTTTCATAAGACCAATCCTGATTTATATCCTCATAGCTTTTATGTATTCTATTGGATCTATTCAAATTAGGAGGAATCATGAAAAAGAATCATGATCGTAAAAAAGCGTTTACATTAGTAGAATTGTTAATCACCATTGGTATTATTGTCATTATTGCTGGTGTTGCGGTACCACAAATTGCAGGGTATCTAAACAGAAGCAAATCTGCCAGAGCGAAGATGGATTTATCCACCATCTCAACCGCTATCAAGTGTTTTTATACAGATTGGGGCCGATATCCTGCTTCCTTGGAAGATCTACTGGGAAGTGATACTTCTTTAAATGCAGTCAATACATCAGATAACTACACAGTTGCAGGATTGCCAGGGGGAATCAATTATCTTGGTGTTACTATCCCTGCTGATATTTTTAATCAAGCCAGCACAGAGAATACCTACAAGTACCTTCTGTTTACCGGTGACCAAGACTATATCTTGTGGTCGATCGGACCCAACAAAGAATCTGAAATTACGGAAGTGACCGCAACTTTATCTGAAAGTACCGTCGTGATCAACACATCGGAAGAATTTGACGATATTTACGATTCCAACTGCTCTGTGTCGATTGTGGTATCATAAGAAACCATCATTATCTTTACTGTACATGCCAGTGAAAATTGTATTCATAAAGAAAAAACCAGGGTTTACATATTTTGAGACCCTGGTTTCTGTATTCTGCATTCTTATTTTCGTAACAGGATTTCAAAAATGGATATTGTATTCTATTTCGCAGAAAACCAACATTCATCTCCAACAAAAGCTAAGTGAAACAGCCCACTGCATTACTACGTTGCTTCAAAATTCAAATACCAACTGGATTCAGGAAGAAACATTCCAGGCTACACCATTTCAATATAGATACCTAACTCAAGATGCTATGAGTACTATACCCATACCTTTGATGAGTGCTAATTCTTTTCTTCAAATTTTACTACCCTCCGAAATAACTCAGTTGCCATATAACCTTATGATATCGAAATCAATAGTTGAATATTATCAAACTGAGTATGTCCTGTATCATGTGATCGTCTTTGATGCTGAGAATATAGCTCAATTCGCTGTTTCCACATTTATTAAGGAAATCATCACATGAAGTTTTTAAAAAAACAGTCTGCTTGTTTCAGCACCATAGAAACTCTTGTAAGTGTTGCAATATGTGGCATGATACTTTTTCCTATCGGAACATGGATACAGCATTCTTCACATTTGTTCTATCAGCATACTAAGGAAAATTCAGTTCGTTTGGATATCTTATTTTTAATGGAAGATATCGAAACACATTGGATGCAATTCTATTATGACCCAGATGCAATACGACCTAAAGAAGGAGTTACTGAACAAGCCTTATTCTTTAAAACCACAGACCAAAGACTGGTACGTTACTATTCCAAAGGAAGTGAAGTTGGCCGAGATATCAATTACAGTACATTTCAGAATCTGACACAAAGAGTTGTGAAAAGATTCAAAGTCACAAGATGCTACGATGAGCAATATGGGCAAATACAGATTTGTATTGAGGACATTCTTGGTAGGAAATACAATAAATTACTATGTTTTCAAATACCCTCTTGATGAAAATGGGCACAATGTATGTTCAGCAAAAAACACAGAAAAATGCATTCATTCTCCCGATTTCATTTTTTATCATTACCTTGCTTCTTGTTGTAGCAATTTACTTTATGCATCAAACAATACGAAATCAACATATGCTTCATGCTACTGTAAATCAAGTGAAATTAGACCAGGGAAAAGAAATTGGTGAGAGAATTTTAATGGATCTTTATGCAAAACAGGGCTGCGAAATAATGAAAAATAGGATATCAGAGGAACCAAAGATTTATGTAAGAAGTAATCCGCTTTATCCTGAAGATATGGTAATCGTCTTTTCTTTTATTGATGAAACGTCAACAAAATGTATTGTTCAATTGTCAATTTTTGTTTTAAAATCGGAAGAAAAAGGAATTTTTACACATCCTTTGTTGCGAGTTCCTTTGTATGTGAATGCATACCGAAAATGTTATGTTATATCTCATCAATACATTTCTTCCTACTCTTTAACCATGAAGTATACTATATCAACCGAAGAAGAAACCAATGGCAGTATTCTTAACAAGGAAATTGTGAAAATTTACTACAATGGGTAAGTTATTTATGCTAGCAATACTTCTTCTATTCTCAGTAGAGGATATACGATTTAAGAGTATTTCAGAGAAGTGGTTTTGGGGATTAGCAGTGTTTGTTTTTCTCATGCTTTTCATACCACCTCTCTGGACATTACCATGTCATCATTTAATATTACCTCCTGATTTGAAGAACTTTTTATTGACACATACTGGTGCAAGTTTTTTTGAAGGTTTTGTGAAAAGCCTGAATAATGGTTTGTTTTTCTCTTACCCTTTTAGCTATTTTTCCGATTTGTCGTGGTTCACCCCTTTGTCAAAACTCTTTGGGAGAGCATTTTTGGGATTTTTGCTTTTGTTTTTACCTTATGTTATTTCAAGAAAAGAAGGTATTGGAGAAGGTGATATTTTGTATTTCACTCTTGTATCTCTTTTGTACCCGATTTCTACGATTTGGTTTTCCTATTTTTTGGCATTCTTTTTCGGGTGTTTCTGGGTTATCTTTCTTTTCCTGTTTGGTCGAAAGAAAAATCAAATCGATCTTTGCCAGTGGAAAATTCCTTTTCTTCCTTTTCTGTCAATCGGTTTTGCTATAGGGTTATGTTTTTAAATGAGATCT
>CAZOYI010000040.1:0-3820 GCA_964583965.1 uncultured Caldisericota bacterium | reverse complement strand
TGGATCATCAATTTGGAAAGATACTTCTCTGCACGAATCGAGAGGAATGGGAAGCAGAAGATATTATTTCTGCCTACCGAGGACAATACCATATTGAACATCTCTTCAGACACTTAAAGAATCCTTATCACCATAGCGTATATCCACAATACCATTGGACGGATCAAAAGATCAAAGTCCATACGTTTGTATGTATTATGGGACTTCTTCTGTCTCAAATGCTATGGCAAAAAGCCAAAGAAGAAGGATACGAAGGAAGTATTGAATCGCTATTAGATCTACTGATGCAAGTCAGACAAGTAGAAATTGTCAGTGTATCGGATCTACAAAAGAAACCAATCAAAGAAACAACACTGGAAACCATGAAACCAGAAATACAAAAGTGGTATGACCTACTAAACCAAACCTTTTAGTTTTTTAGTTTATACAAGCCCGTTTTCTGTCACTCCAGACAGAGAGAGTCTTTAAGGGTCATTTTCAATAGTAGCGTAGTAAACTCAAGCTAGTCCATTGCAACAATAGGAAAGAAGCAGAAGAAATGGCACACACTCTTGAATCCATTCTTCAAAAACCCCCGTTGTTTATTGAAGAAATATCTTCCATTACTTCTATTTCAGCCGGTCGAGGAGCCATTGCTGTTTCCTTTATATGCAATGATGCAAAGGAGGCCTGAAGATGGTTTTTTATCACGTTGGTGTTCTTCTCTTTCTTTTTTTCTTTTTGCTATTCCTTGTAGGACAAATTTTACGGAACAATTCAATTGTTGATATTGGTTGGGGCACAGGGTTTTTCCTGGTAGCACTCTACACCTATATTTTACTACCTGAGCCGTCGTTTAAAAATGCCATTGTCGTTCTTTTAGTAGGTTTATGGGGGTTGCGCTTGGCGTTTCATGTTGCGAAGCGAAACTGGAAAAAACCCGAAGACTATCGTTATGCTGCCATGCGAAAACGGTGGGGCTCTCAATTTCCTACATTAAAGGCTTTTTTTGGCGTGTACATGACCCAAATGGTATTGATGTTCGTTATCTCTCTCCCCATCATTAGTATTAACTCTACATCCTATCCAACCCTGCATACATGGGATTTGATTGGTATGGCCATTTGGCTTGTTGGGTACTTCTTCGAAGTAATTGGAGACAAACAACTAGCCCATTTTCTTTCCCAGCCCAAAAACAAGGGAAAACTGATGACCCAAGGTTTGTGGCGCTATACTCGGCACCCGAATTACTTTGGTGAAGCTACTATGTGGTGGGGCCTGTTTCTTCTTTCTCTTCATTCACCCTATGCTTTTATCACCATCGTAAGTCCTTTTACCATTACGTTTCTATTATTGTTTGTGTCTGGCGTTCCGCTGCTGGAAAAAAAGTACAAGGATCGACCTGATTTTATTGAATACAAAAAACGTACAAGTATCTTTATTCCTTGGTTTCCAAAAAAATAGAAAGGGGTTTTTCGATGGCATTGATTCTTAAATCCTATATCGCAAGTTTCGTGATCTTTCTTGGCATTGATATGATTTGGTTGGGGCTCATTGCAAAAAACTTTTACGCAAACACGTTAGGGCATCTCATGAGTCCTAAAGTCTTGTGGTTTCCTGCCATTGTTTTCTATATGATCTTTGTTGCAGGAATTCTCTTTTTTGTTGTATTTCCTGCCATTCAAAAAGGAAGCTGGCTCTATGCCTTAGGAGCAGGTGCTCTTTTCGGTCTTATCACCTATGCAACGTACGATCTGACAAACCTAGCTACCCTAAAAGACTGGCCCGTTTTGGTCACCATCATTGATTTATGCTGGGGTTCTTTTTTAAGTGCGTCGGTTTCCATTCTCAGCTATTTTACGATTACGCGATTCTTTCTTCCTTAAACTTACTGGAACAAAAAGATTGATTCATCTTCAAAAGGAATGGAATACGAGCAAGTGGCAGTGTTGTCTTTCCACTTCATCTTAAGAGTGTAATATCCTTTTTCAATGGGACGATTGAAGTAAAAAGCAATCAATACTGTACTGTTGGGATTTTCCTTAAGGGTTACGGTGTAAATATCTCCATACACACCTAAATTGATTTCGATTTGATCATGCATGTGAGGAATGTGTTTAGGATCAAAATACATCTTTACACAAAAATCAACAACAGACGTTTCTGTAGGAGGATCAATCACGACTGAAACCATAGGATAAGACACTTGTTCTGGCCTTTCTCCATTAATCTGAATATCTTCTAAACGAATAGTATGGGGCATTTTTATTTCTGGCGCGAAGTGAACAAGAATAGGATTTTCAAGATCAAACGTACCTTTCCCTGCGATGCACTCAACAAGGTATGCACTATTCCTATCTGCAAACGACTCTTTCAGATACAAGCGAGTTTTACCCGGTTCTAAACCAAGTATCTCAATTGCTTCTGCAACCTTCCATCGAGGAGAAGATTCTGTACGAAGTGCAAACGCAATCTTTCCGCTTTGGGGAGGTGTTACAATGCCAGCTTCTGGACTACAATGAATCGTTAGTGTATCCCATTGTTCCAAAGTTGGATCCATAGAAAAAGGAAGAGGAAAACGAATGGATATGGTTTTATCTTCGTTGTATGTAACAACAGGAAGTCCTTGTATAATAGTACAATTCATTGTATATACGGTTCCCTCAAAGAATATTGCATCCGTAATTTGGATCAGTCGATCTTGTCGATCTTCACCTTCCAGTGGTAGCGGCGGTTGAAACTGAGTGCCCGGGGGGAAACAAATCTCAATCCAATCATGAATATCATGAAAATTTGGAACTTTGTATTCAAAGCTGTAATGCACTGGCTCATTAGCATGGGGAGGAGATATCTTTGCTACGAGAAAAGACAACCTAATAGGAGGTAAAGCAGTCGGAAATTCCATAGCAAAAGTGTTGGGTAAAAAGATGAAACAGAAAATCACCAAAACAATCACGAAAACCCGAATTATTCTCATATTTTTCTCCTTAGACAAAACATCCCACAACATTCAACTCACATATTAACATCATACATGAAAAAAAGGAATACAAGTTACAAAAGTTACTTATAAATTTTTCTTCTTAGTACAACATGCCAAACATATAGAGTGGTATGGTTTTTTTAAAACCAATCTCAATGCCGTCAAGTGCTAGCCAAGCATTCGATATTCCGTTGATTTGTATTGTATTTTTATTCCTTCCTCCCACCTCGATCACGTATTTCCCATCAACAAGAAAATCTCCTTGAGAAGGAATAGTTACATCGTGTTTAGCAGTCAATTGATTGACGATAAAACATTCACGAATAGTACCTATGTTCTGTTCCATAGACGATTCAGACAAAGCCCGGATCAATCCTGAGTTTTGAAGGAATATCTTTGCTGGTTTTCTCATGGCTTTGAATCCTTGTCCTGCTCTTCGAAGATTTATCGTCAATCCAGCTTTTTCAAGAAATTCAATGTAATGATAAACATATTCACGAGATATGCCTAGATTCTGACCAATCCTATCAATATTTGGAACAAATGGTTCACTGTTAGCAATAATCCAAAGTAATTTTTTTAATACTGGTAGTTTAGGTTGGGATAAATTAAAACTAAACGCAATATCCTGAAATAGTACCTTTTCTACGACATTGAATAATCTTTCCAAGTATTCTTTTTTCCCGTCAAGGAAAAAGGGATAGTAACCATAAGATAGATATTCTGAAAATTCCTTTCCTATAACACATGTTTTCTTTATATCAGATGCCAGAGTTACATGATCTTCAAGCAAATCATCTATAGAAACAACAGGAATCTGGACAGCTTTCTCAAATAGCAAAAACTCTCTGAAAGACA
>CAZOYI010000039.1:0-1740 GCA_964583965.1 uncultured Caldisericota bacterium | reverse complement strand
CACCAGCAGCGTGGATACTCGCACAGAGATGCATATTCAAGAAGCTTTACTGAAGCTGATGAAGGGACGAACCAGCTTTGTGATAGCGCACCGACTAAGTACCATACGTAAATCCGATTTAATTCTTGTAATTGATCATGGAGAAATTATTGAAAGAGGCACCCACAAAGAGCTAATGATGAAAAAGGGATTTTATTACCAACTGCACCAAAAAACCTACCAGGAACAAACATAAATGCTTGCTATTGACACTTAAAACATTTCTTTCATTTATGGTTCATGCTATACTGAAATGAATACATAGGCTTGGTTGTTTCTTCAAAGGTTGTATAGCAATTGACTGCATCGTTTGTTCATCCATTGTAAAGGATGGCCCATATGAGTATCCAAAGAACCAAAGACTTAGAAAAATTGTTACAAAGAATCCAAGAGAGCGAAGAAACCTATCGCAATTTGTTCCAAAATGCCCAAGTAGGCTTGTTCCGAACCAGAATTAGTGATGGTAAAATGTTGGAAAGCAATGCGCAGCTTGCGAAAATGTTTGGGTATGACGATAGGGAAAAGTTTCTTTCAGAATACATAACTTCTGAAAACTATGTGGATGAGGGTACTCGCGAAAAAATGCTGGAAATGATCAAAGAGAAAGGCTCCATCCAAAGCTTTGAAGCTCGTTTCTATCGCAAGGATAAATCGATATTCTGGGCACGATATTCTGCCAGGATATATGCCGACAAAGGGTGGATTGAAGGTGTTGCAGAAGATATCACTGATCGCATAAAAATCGAAGAAGAGATGAAGAAGAACAATTCACGTCTTGAGCTCGCTATGACAGTTGCCAATATGGCGTGGTGGGAAATGGATGTTTCTACGGGGCATGTTACCTTTTCTAAACGAAAAGCAGAAATGCTGGGCTATGCTCCTGAAAAATTTACGCATTACAAAGATTTCACGGCATTGGTTCATCCAGGCGACAACGAAAAAGCTATGAATGCAATGCGAAAACACATGGAGGGTTCGCTTGACAAATACGAAGTCGAATACAGAATACAAAATAGCGAAGGAAAATATAAGTGGTTTTATGATATTGGAGCAACTGTAAAGACAGATTCACAAGGAAAACCATTGAATGTATGCGGTCTAGTGATGAACATCACTGAACGTAAACAGGCTGAAGATTTACTGAAAGAAAGCGAACAACGATTTCAAAAAATGTTGAGTGTTGTTCCAGATATGATCTCTATTCAGAGTCCCGAAATGGATATTCTGTATAGCAACTGGCAAGGTTTTGCAGCAGTTCCCAAAAATATACAAAAGGTAAATACCAAATGCTATAAAACCTACCGAAATTTGGATAGTATCTGCCCTGATTGTCCTGCAAAAAAAGTTCTTGAAACCCGAAAACCCTTTAAGAAGGAAGTTCAGCTACCAGATGGAACCTGGCACGATATCCGCGTTATTCCATTTCTAAATAAAAGTAACAACGTCGAAATGTTCATGGAATGGGTGCGAGATATCACTGAACAAAAGCAGACTGAAGAAGAGTTAAAAAGTATTGAATGGATGCTGAGTAAAAAAACAGCTGAAGAAAAGGAGAATCCGGCTCCTTTGTATGGCAACCTTTCAGAATTAAACACAAACAGGTTGATTCTTGATGCTGTCGGAAAAGATGTACTCAAAGATATTGCTGGTGACTTTATGGGGTTGCTTGAAACATCGTCTGCTATATACGAGAAAAATGGG
>CAZOYI010000038.1:0-2434 GCA_964583965.1 uncultured Caldisericota bacterium | reverse complement strand
AAAATGGAATACTCTTGGTCATAATAATCTGTTTATATAACATGTTTATCACTACAGAAGCTGGAATACCTAATTTCGTCATTATTTGTTCTGCTTGTTCCTTGGTTTCAGGCTCTACACGGGCAAGTATATTTGCAGTTTTAGTTGTCATAACCACCACCTTTCACATACATTGTACCATTTGTATTACGTATAGCAATACAAATTCAACATTTTATTGTTTGGCATGAAAGAGGTACTGTAGTCTTGTAGGAAATAAATTCTCTTCACAGCAATTTGTCACTCTTTCGAGGGCGCATACGTTGCTGGTAGTAAACTTTCTTTTGGTCATCAGGCAGTAAATCCCAGTATTTTTGTAATAATGCTTTGATTTCTTTTTGATGGGGTGAACTATTGACCTCTTTTATAGTTCATATGACATAGATTAAAGATCAATATGAGATTATCAATAAGCAGTCAGCTCATTAAAGATAAAGGCTATCTTTTAATAGAAGCAAGGAGATGTTATACAACCCTAAATCTCATTAGGGGAACCGAAAAATCAGAGCTTACCTTTTAGTTCTTTATAATAATCAACAGTTATTTCCAGCTCATTTAGGATCTTTCTAATCAAACCTCGTCCTAAATCATCACCATGAAATGGAATAACTACAATTTTACCAAAATCATCTTTAAATATTCTATGACTTCCATGCTTACGAGTTTCACTAAAACCAAGGTTTTTTAGAATTCTACTCATATCCTTGGCTGATATTATTGGTAGTTTACTCATATAGTAATCTGTAATTGCTGAATACCCACAAATTCATTGGGAACAAAATCTTCTTGACCTTCATCTAAGTACAATTGAATAGCCTCTGTTATTCTTGGCAATAAATCTTCCATCGTTTTTGCTTGAGTAAAACACCCTTTCAAAGAGGGAACAGAGGCAATAAATACTCCGTCTTCATCCCTTTCTATTAGTACTGTGAAATTTATTTTTTTCTTCATAATTCTTTTCACCCCATGACAGTTATTTCAATTAAAACGTTACATCCAGATCTGAACGGTTTCTTTCATATACAATTATTCCTGTCTGCTGGATTTCTTTTAAGAAAAGTGAATTTTTAGTAGTTAAGTAGTCAAATTCATCCAGTGTATAGACAATAACATCAACTGCAATTCGGGTTCTCAGTGGATTACATAACTTAGAAATTTTACAGGAACTAGAAAGCCTGTCCTTGTAAGAAGAATGGAATCCTTTTTTATTGATAAGAACTAACAAGTCCAGATCACTATCTTCACTTGAATTCCCTGTGGAAAAACTACCAAAAAGAATAACTTTTTCAATAGTGCTTTCGCTGGAAAAACAATTTTGCATTTCCTGTAGTATAGACAAAAGGGTATCGTTGTTTACTGGTTCCTTATGGACAAAAACTGAAGGCAGTTTTCCTAAATGGATTTGTTTTGCTGTATTGTTGGCATTCATAAAAGAATCCTTAAGTATTTGCTAAGTATTTTTGCTACACGCAATTGATTGGCATAATCCATTAACAGTGGAATGTTTTTATGATCGCTTTCAGCATAATTAGATAATGCATCTTTGACAAATGTAATATCCAGTTTGTTTCGGCTACGCATGATATCGCATATAGTTCGTTCGATATTATACGAAGTAATTTTTCGACCAAAAGGTGTTTCTAATTGACATAATCCCAAATTGTAGAAACTCTTCTTGATCAGATAGACTGTACACCCTCTCTGTTTAAGTGATTTTGTATTATACCCTGTTGGGACAGTTAAGGAATACTGTAGTGGATTTCTGTCAGTAAAATTGTGTAAAAATAAAGCTGTATCATGTGAAAAGACTGCTTTTCTGTATTTTACCTGAAGGCAGTACATTTCATCCTCGAAACAATTTATAGTACAGTAAATACCTCGTTCAATCTTTCGAAGAACTCCGTCTTCTACAAGTTTTTGTACATAGAAGCGAGGAATACCCAATTGAGTTACTTCCGATGAAGTAAGTATTCCATTATTCTTTTGTATCTTGTGAAGCAACTCTTCTTCGTAATCCATGCATCCATATCCTTTACAAGTATGCTTATATTATACACAATATAAGCATACTTGTAAATTTTTAGTTCATGGAACTAAAATCTATAACCTTTTTCTTACTTTACTGAAGCAACTTTGGTTCGTAATAAACTCTCCACTTTGCATTAAACTGGGTGGATTCTTTTGTTAACTTGGTATACCCTTGGCTGTCTTTAATAGAAGCATAGAGCTGTTTTGCATTGATTTTTAAGTGATCGAGAAGAAAACCAGCTTTACGTCTTACATTGCTAGAAAAACGCAATGCATATTGTTGAAATTTATCAAAGTCAATTGCTTCTGGGTGTTCCTTGATAGGTTGGAAGAAAAGTTCTGGGGTAGAAAAATCAATATCAGCATA
>CAZOYI010000037.1:0-2094 GCA_964583965.1 uncultured Caldisericota bacterium | reverse complement strand
CTGCTGAACTTCACCGGGAGTATTGACAATGTGTTTACATTGGCCCACGAACTTGGACATGCATTTCATAACCAGCAAATGTTCAAAGAAAGCACGCTCTTGCATAACGCCCCCATGCCTTTGGCAGAAACTGCCTCTATTTTTAACGAGATGATTGCAAAGGATTTCTTATTACGAAATGCCAATGAAGAAGAAAAAAGAGGCTTTCTGATGAAAGATCTCACCAGATCCATGCAAGTTATCGTAGATATTTACTCTCGATATCAATTTGAATCCGAAGTCTTTAAAGCACGAGAGACAAAGTATCTAGGTGTAGATCAGCTATGTGAACTAATGAAAAATGCTCAAATAAAAGCTTATCGAAATGGAATAGACCATGCTCATTTGCACCCATACATGTGGATTAACAAGCCTCATTATTATATGCCCAGTCGACATTTCTATAACGTACCCTATACCTTTGGTGAATTGTTTGGAAAAAGTCTTTTCGTAGAATACAAGAAGCATGGAAATGATTTTGTTCCACGGTATAAAACACTGTTGCAAAATTGCGGAAAAGGTACTGTAGAGGAAATTGCTTCTACTGTAGGGATTGATGTCAGTCAACCTGCGTTTTGGAGACAATCCTTAGAACCCATACGGCAAAATATTCAGTATGTCTGCCAATAATGTATGACAAAAAATTAACTTTTATTCATTGGATTCTCTCTATTTTCTGATAGCATAACAATTGTTATGGTTCTAAATGGAGGTTTTTAATGAACAGAGCGAAGCAAAAGACAATCCTTGTTTTGTGTTGCGTATTGGTGATTAGTCTTGTTTCCATGCAACTACATCCTATTTCAAGTCAAGGTGTAGAGACAAAACAACCTATACATTATAATTGGCTTTGGGAAGTATCGGATCTTGACGATTTTACAGATCCAAGCATCCCCATTGATCCATTTTCCTATCACACACTTGTAAAAGCAGAAGTATTTGATAACCATCTTTTCGTTGCAAGAGGAACGGACATTCCGTGTGAATTTATATGGATCGATGTTCCTACGGGCGATATTCTATACACTGGGCAATTCGAAACGAAATGGAACCCGCGTCTTCCTTTTATTTATTGTGGTACAGAGGTTGTTCTCAACTTTGAAGAATCTGTACAAGAACTAGAACTAGAAACAAAAGTTATCCAGCAGTTTCGATCTTACTCTTTCACTGGCCCAAACCAATTCTGTATAGGTTCGTCTCAACAAACCTATATCATTGAAGACCCGTACATGTCGTTAAAATGTATATCAAAGCCAACTTCAAAAGTGTTATGGGAGTATGCCATTGCTGATTCACTTCTTCAATACAAAGCCATTGTATGCACCGATTATATAGCTCTCATTGAAAACCAAATGGATCAGTGGAAACTTCGTTTTTTGTCGATCGGCAGTGGTGAGTCGATAAAGCAATTTGAGCTTCCAAAAAACATATTGCGAATTAGCTCTGAATTCAAGAACAAGACTTCAGTACAGAAATATTCTACCCTTTCCCTTTCTATTTTATTACAAAATGGAACCGTGCAATTTTTGACATTCACCATCCCCCCTATAACCAGTAGTGAAGAAAATATATCGATGTCCAATTCTACTGAATATTCTTCACCAATATGGAAATCTGCTGAATTAACTTCATATCAGCCTTCCACCATAGAAGAAATCAATGGATTAGGCTGGAAAGTATTCCATGCTTCATCAAAACGACTTCTATGTAGTTCTATTTCCAACCCCAATCAAGGCTCTACCCTACGTGTACAATGTCTGGATGACTCTAGTAATGTCTTATGGCATCAAGAATACATTTCTACAGAATCGAACGCTTCCATTCTTAGCGATGCATACCTTCACGATGGAATGATCACTTTCCAATATCCATTTCAAAAACCAAATAGCTCTATCCTTTTTCAAGCATTCTGGATTGATATCCAAACGGGTAATCAGAACGAAACGCTCTACCACATTCTGGATGCTTTACAAGAATGCCCTGATAAGGGTTTTGTTGTTTTACCCAACATTCTAATCCTTACAGATTATCCCGAATCTTACTACATGGATTCCA
>CAZOYI010000036.1:0-2178 GCA_964583965.1 uncultured Caldisericota bacterium | reverse complement strand
AACTCGAATGTGGCTTCTTAAAAAAGTAAATATCCCTTCGGGATGGGTTTGTAAAAATTGAACATACTGTTTTGTTTCTTGCAAATATCTTGTACAATTATCCATGCACTTTTCCTCCTGCATAGTAGTGTTAAGATGACTACTCTTATACAGAGGAAAAGTGTTTTTTTCTAGCGTTTCTTTCATTTTATGGGATGTTCTTTTCATAATAGTGTGTTTAAAATTTACACAACATATTTTACTCTACCCGTTTTTAGATATGGAGGTTATATTCTATGTTTACATATTTACGCATCATTCATATAATCATCATTTTTCCCTTAATAGTAAGTTCTCTAGTTTATTCATTTCGGCTTAGAAAGCTTCTCACTAGTAAAGAAGCAATATCCCTTAATAAATGTATTATTACTTGTCAATTTGTTGCACTATTATTTATCATGATTGCTTATCTTGTGATTATTTTCAGTCATTGACAAGTTGATAGTTTCAAAAACTTGGACAAGGCCAAGAAAGAGATTTTGTCATGAAGTAGAAGAAGAATCTTGAAGTTTACTACGCAGAAGGAAGGATATATATCCTTCCTTCTGCTAAAGAAAAGATAACGAGGTGGTATTTGAATCAAGTTGTTAGTTTGTATGAATTTGGTATTACTGAAGAAGCATTTTCCCCTGCCTGCCAAACCAATTGTTTCCAGGGGGAAGCTTCGGCGGTGTATGATCCCTGCGGAAATATGATTTCGTTGGTAGCAAACAACAAAGGAGCAGAAGTATGGGCCAGAGCAGTGGATAAGAATTCCAATCAAGCCATTGGAAGCTACAATCCCCATGCTATCGAAATGCCTTTTGTAGGAGACGGTACGGTTATGCCTCCCTACGAAGAACCCATTGTGAGTCCCATTGCCTTCACCATTGGCAAAGGTGGATTCAATGTCAAAGATCACCTTGCCAGCAATACGGATCTAACCATTGCCATTGGCCAGAATGGAGCCAATGCATCCATTTATGGCGATGATGATTGTGGGGATGAGATGTGTGGAGAAGCAACAGAAAGAGAACATGCTTGCGAAGACGATGAAAGCGATTGGTATGAATATTGCAACTGCGTAGTTAACTGCTTTTCCTCAGGTGACACAAAAACTATTGATACATCGGAGAATCCTGAAAACCTAAAAATGTTCCAAGAATGGGAAGGTCTTGATGGGGAAGTAAATGATCTTGGTTTCGGTGCCTTGGTTAGTTTAATATCTGCATATCTTTTTGCTTCAACAAGCGTTGGCGTAACTGCTGTAGTATCGTGTTCAGCTATAGTTTGGTGGCCCATCTTCGCAGCCATAGGAATAGTTTGTGTAGGAACTGCACTTACATATCTTAATCATCGAAAAAAATGGACAGATTTTTTAAAAGAAAATGCTAAGTATTTGAAATTTCGGGATTCTTTTGAGAATACATATATGTACTATGATAAGCTTGAGGATGACTGTAGGGAGCTTTGCAAAGGTCTTGCTCTAACAGGTTGATATTACATCTAAAAGGAGAGTCAGACATGATCGATAGATTTCTTCTGTTCATTATATATATTCTTCCTTTGCTGTTTGTTGTTCCAGTAGCTTTTTTACTAGATCGTAGAAGAAAAAAAGGGTTTGTTGTTTTTAAGAAAGAAACATTGTCTTTAATTGGGGGCTTTGTGATAAATGTAGCTCTTGCATTAGCTTGGTCTTATAGAGATCGTGCTTTTCTACATTTAGGCTTAATCCTTTCAACATTTATCATCGTTGTTTATTCTCTGTTATACATGTTATTTTCAAGATATACATTTACCGTAGATGGTGTACACCAAAAATACACAATCGATATCTTGATAGCAGTATTGGACAATAACAATATCACCTATACTGTCATGAAAAAACCTGACAACAAAATTGTTATTGATTTACCTTCTCTCAATAACTCAATAAAGGTAGAACAACCTCCTCTTAAAACAGATACAACAACAATAACGTTAATAAAAAAAAGAAATAGAGATTACTGGATTTTATCTCGCACTAGTACAAAATTTCAAGAAACACAATTGCCAGATAAATACCTTTCAAAGCAATCCACAAGGGGCTTCCTTTTATTGATTTTTGTTCTGCTATATTTAGTTGTTTACTATGGAAGCATGCTTCTGCTGATAAGATAG
>CAZOYI010000035.1:0-8474 GCA_964583965.1 uncultured Caldisericota bacterium | reverse complement strand
AACTAATTCATATGCACCTTTTTTCTTACGAAAACCATCATATTTTGCGGGATTCAAACTATCCAAACTTACTCCAGCAGCAAGAAAACCAGATTGCCGAAGCGAAATTGCAACATCTTTGGTGATCAAACTACCATTTGTACCAAGTACAGGCCGTAAACCAATCGAAGAAGCAAAGGATCCCAGTTCATAGATATCCTTTCGCATCAACGGTTCTCCTCCGCTGAAAATCATGATTTGGAAGCCAGCTTGTTTCATCTCTGTTATCATTTTTTTGGCTTCTTGTGTGGTGAGTTCTTGTTTTGCTTTCTCTCCTGAATCCCTATAACAATGATCGCAAAACATATTGCATTGATTTGTGCTATTCCAAGATACTAGCATATTCAATCCTTTCTATAGATGCTGCAACACGTCAAGAGCAGAATATGTAATAATATTGTCAGCTCCAGCACGTTTCATAGAGAGTAGGGTTTCTAGCATAACTTGCAAATAATCTATCCAACCATTCATAGATGCTGCTTTTATCATCGAATACTCTCCACTTACGCTATACGCAATAATGGGATGATGAATAATAGGTCGAAGAGAAGCAATTACATCCAAGTAAGATAATGCAGGTTTTACAATCACCATATCGGCACCTTCTTCGATGTCTGTCATTGCTTCAAGATAAGCTTCGTTGGAATTTGCAAAGTTCATTTGATAGGTTTTGCGATCACCAAATTTAGGTGCACAATCAGCAGCATCACGGAAAGGACCGTAAAAGTTCGAGGCATACTTGACAGCATAGGACATGATGGGGGTCATATCAAAGCCTTCGTGATCTAAAAGAGATCGTATATACCCTACTCTACCGTCCATCATATCCGATGGAGCAACAATATCAGCTCCTGCTTTGGCATGAGAAAGTGCTATTTTTGCAATAGACTGGCAGGATTCATCATTCTGAATGATTCCGACATTGTTGACAATACCACAATGACCAGAGGTGGTATAACTACATAAGCAAACATCTGTAATCACACATAGTTCGGGAATGCTATTTTTGATCTCTTTTACAGCTTTTTGTACAATACCATCTGGATCATATGCTTGAGAACCAGTAGGATTTTTTTCTTTTGGAATGCCAAAAAGAAGAATAGAAGGTATTCCAGCAGAGTAAATTTCTTTTGCCTTTTGAGATAAATCTTTTAAAGGATATTGGTATACACCGGGCATAGAAGGGATTGCTTCCTTAGTTTTGATTGATTCAGAAACGAACAAAGGTAAGATCAAATCTGTTGCGTGAAGGTGGACATTCTGAAACATAGATCGTATGGTTTTAGTCTGTCTTACTCTTCGAAGTCGGGTTACTGGAAATTTCATAACACATCCTTTTTAGGCATATGTATCTGGTCTTCTGTTAAATAACAAGCAGGATCTTCGTCCCATATATCACCATGAAGGGATTTAGCACGAATTCTACACCCCGCACAAACGGTTTTGAAATCACATCGACCACATTTTCCTTTTAAATTTGCTGGTTTGTTTCGTAGCTTATCCATAAGAGGGTGTGGTTGATTCCAAATTACACTAAAGGGTTGTTGACGGATATTTCCTATGATTTCATCTTGCCAGAATTGGCAAGGATGAACATCACCTGTGGGTCCAACATTGCTAAATTTTGTTCCTGCAGAACAACCTCCGTGGAGAGTCAACAATTTCATGATTTCATCAGATCGCTTTGGTTGTGTAGACAAAATTTTGTGAAATAGAAAAACTCCATCTGCATGGTTATCTGTAGTCAATACTTCGGTTTTGATTCCTCGCTTGGAAAAATCGTATACACGATCACATATATACTCAACAACCTGCGTCATGTCAGAATGAGATAAATCTTCAGGTGAAGACTTTTCCGCACGACCAGCATATACAAGGTGGTATATGCAAAGTCTAGGTATATTCTCTTTTTCAACCAAATCGAAGATACTTGGTAAATCTTGAAAGTTGAGTTTTGTTAATGTCATGCGAATACCGGTTTTCAATCCAATTTTTTGAGAATTCCTAATGCCCTGTAGTGCTGACTCAAAGCAACCTTTTTTTTGTCGAAAATAGTCATGTGTTGAAGGTTTACCGTCAATACTCACACCAACATACATAATTCCGGAATCTTTCAGTTTTTGTGCAATATCTGGTGTAATAAGTGTACCGTTTGTTGAAAGAACAGGACGTAAACCTTTTTGTGAAGCAAGATGGATGAGTTCGAAAAGATCTTTTCTCATAAGAGGCTCACCACCAGAAAACAGGAGGACAGGAACTTGTGTATCGGCAAGGTCTTGAATAAATATTTTGGCTTCGTCTGTCGTTAGTTCGTTTGCATAGGATTGATCCTTAGCATCAATATAGCAGTGCAAGCAATGCAGGTTACATCGATTTGTTGTATTCCATACTACCAGTGGTCTTTGTATATCAGAAAATTGTAATAAATGGGGGGGAATGTTTTTAGAATGTTGTTTTTGAATAACTTCTGAAACAGTTGCAGTGCCACATAGTAATTTTGTAAATCCTATCATATCAACCTCTTTGTTTATTTTTTTTCATTGTTTTTTTGATTGTATCGCACATTCCATCGATTGTATGAATCTCTGAAATGATAACATCATGCCATCCATATTCCAGTAATGCATTAGCAGTAATGGGTCCTATACATACAGCAGGATGTTCTTGAATTTGAGTCATAAGAGCACGGGGTATAATTTTCATGAAACTGTGAACACAAGATGCACTCGTAAAAGTGATCACATCAATAGGTTTAAAAAAAAGTGTTTCGATAGCTTCACTTGGATGACCGGTATTCACTGTAGATTCGTATAAATGATGTTCATGGATTTCGCATCCTGCTTCATGGAATTTTTGTAGGAGAAAGTCTCTTGCATTCTTCGCCCTAGGTAAGAAAATCATGTCACCTTCATGAACATAGGGCTGGATAGAATCCCATAATGACTCTGCAACGTAACGATTCGGTACAAGGTCTGCACGTAAACCGTAATGTAACAATTCTTGTTCAGTGGAAGGTCCTATACATGCTATACGGTTGTTATGAAGAGCTCTAACATCCGAGTAGTGCAGGAAGAATTCTTCAAAAAAAAGTTTCACAGCATTCACACTTGAAAAAAGAATCCATTTAAAATCTTGGATCCTTTTTATGTCCTCAATGAATCCCTTCGTGAACGGTAGCCGCTGTATTTGAATAGAAGGAAATGAAAATACATTGGCTCCTAGAGCATTTAGTTTTTTCCGAAACGTACCTTCTTGATCGGTGGTGCGTGTTACTACAATATTCTTACCCCACAATGGAAGATTTTCAAGCCAATGCAAAGTAGGTTGTAACAACACCGTGTTTCCTACCACAATAATAGATGGAGAATGAATTTTTTCTTTTTCTGCTTGTTGGACAATCGTTTTTAAGTTGCCTGTTATTGTTCGCTGCTTCGGTGTAGTCCCTTCCTCAATGATTGCAATGGGAGTTTTAGAATCTTTCCCAGCCTTAAGTAGATGATTGACAATGATCGGTAAATTTTTTACTCCCATTAGAAAAACAAGAGTATCGACACTTTTCGAAATAGAATCCCATGGGTAATGATCAATGGAATCGTTTTCACGTGTATGACCTGCAATCACAGCAAAACTTGTTGAATACCCTCGATGCGTTACTGGAATACCTGCATATTCTGGTACCGCTATTGCAGAAGTAATTCCAGGAACGAACTCAAAGTCAATGTTATTTTGCTTTAGAAAAGCTGCTTCCTCACCGCCTCTACCAAACACAAAAGGATCGCCCCCCTTTAATCGAATTACTAGTTTATCTATGGCAGCGTACTTCCTAAGGTATTCGTGAATTTCATCTTGTGAAACGCTTTTTCCGTTTGGATCTTTACCAACATTGATCAGGGTGGATTGTGTGGGGAAAAGATCCATAATTGAATCACTTACTAATCGGTCGTATACAATAACATCAGCGGATTGAATAAGCTCTTTCGCTTTCACGGTTAAAAGGCCAGGATCTCCTGGACCCACACCTACCAAATACACTTTAGGCTTTTTCATTTTCATCCTTTTTCAGTATAGACAATATCTCATGAAGGCCTTTGTTTTGCAAATTTAGAAAAACTTGTTGAGCAATATCTTCCCACTCAGAAACTGGTCCCGTGTGGTTTGTATGAGAAAGAAGAGAACCATCAGGTAAACACAACGAGGCTTCAATATGAAGTATATCTTGATGAGTTGTGGCAACAGCTCCAAAGGGTGTGTGACATCCCCCGCCAATCAATTGTAGTATTCTTCTTTCGCAGGCTGTCTCGATAAAAGTAGGGAGATGGTTTATGGACTCAACGATTAATCTAGACGGAGATTGTACTAATGTTTCCATAGCTATCGCACCTTGTCCAGGGGAGGGTATCATCCATGAATAAGGTAGAATTTGTTTAATTTGGTTTTGCAGATTGCAGCGCTTTAAGCCTGCAAGTGCCATAATAGAACCATCAATATCACCGCATTGACATTTTGTCAGCCGTGTTTGTACATTGCCACGCAGTGGTTTGCATTGCAGATCTGGCCTATGGTGAAGAAGAAATGCTTTTCTTCGTAAGCTTGATGTTGCGACGATACTACCCATTGGCATTTGTTCAATGGAAGAGTATCGATAGGATACAAACACATCATGGGGGTCTTCTCTTTTTAAGACACCAGACAAGAAAAAAGGAGGTTCAAGAATAACAGGAAGGTCTTTCAAACTGTGAACAGCGATATCAATCTCTTGTTGAAGAAGTGCTTTTTCGATTTCTCGGGTGAAAACACCTCTACCGCCAAATTCAGAGAGAAATTGGTTTTGGTTCCGATCGCCAGATGTATCTATAGGTATAACATCAACTTGTCTTATGCCTATATTGAGTAACTCGGTTTTTACGAATTCTGATTGCTGTAAAGCTAAAATACTCCTACGAGATCCAAGACGTATCTTATTCATCATAAGCATCAATGTCTTGGATCATAGATTGATTCTTCTTGGATTCAATTTTATCCTTCAAGTGAAATAGATCGTTCAATAGAAGAATACGATCCATCGATTTACTTTCTAAGGCTTGGTTTTTTATTTCTTGAATAGGATGGTGTAAAATGCTGTATGTAATAGAGTGTGCTAAGTCCTGCAATATTTGTTTTTCTTTGTCAGAAAGGGATTCAAATCTTCTGTATGCTCTTTCAAGCTCTTTGTCTTTTATTGTCTCGAAGATTTCTTTTAGGGCACAAATTGTGGGCTCAACGTGCTTAATCCGAAGCCAGTTTGTGAATTGTTCCAATTCTTGATCAATACAAATAGAAGCTTTTTCAATTTCTTCGCTTCGCGTAAGCGTCGCTCGTTGAATACGATTGGATAAATCATCCATATCATAAAGTTCCAAGTAGCTATTTGAGTGTAAATCAGCTGATATACTTCTGGGAACAGATAGATCGACAAATACAATCTTTTTTTGTACTGGATTCCTCTTCAATACCTGGATCATATCCTTTGTAAAAATCGGTTGATCACTTCGTATGCAGCTGACAATGTAATTGCAGTGAGGAAGATACTCTTGAATTTGGTCAATAGAGCATACTTTCACAGCAGGATACTGCTGTTTGATCAAGGTCATTTTATCCATACTACGACAAGCGATAGTGATTGAGTGCAATTCCTTTTTGTAAAAAGTCTTTAAAACATCCACACCCATTTCACCAGAACCAACAATAAAAAGGTCGCAATGTGAAAAGGATAAAAACGTTTCTCTGCAGATATCAGCACATAAACCAGGATAAGAAAGAGATTGCTGATTAATCTTTGTGTAAGTTCGTACAATTTTTCCAACATGAATTGCCTTTTGAAAAAGAGTATGCATAACTTTATCGGCAGCTCTTTTATCATACGATACTTTGTATGCACTTCGTATTTGGTGAAGAATTTGATCTTCACCAATAAGTAAGGAATCCAAACCTGCAACTACTTGAAACAGATGCTTCACAGCTTCAACACACTGATATTCTGCAAAAAAATTAGACAAATCTTCAGCTTTTATGTTGGTGTGATGATAAAAAATATGCTTGAGATGAGATATTCCTTCTTCACTTTGGCAAGTGGAAATATAGATTTCAAATCGATTACATGTAGAAAGGATTACGCATCCTTTTATGGCCGGATTGTGCAAAATCTTTTCATATAACGAATCAATATTTGTTTCTAAATTTGAAACCTTTTCACGTATCTTGAAGGATGCCGTTTTATGGTTTAATACAAGTGAGTAGATATACAATTCTTCACCTTATCTTGAACTTCTTGTAAAGGTTTTTTATCTAGCTCCTCTAGTATACCATCATACAACATCTCTTTCGTAACAGATTGTCTCAATTTGGTATCGGTACAGACATTTTTTGCATTCCTTCGAAGCTGACCTATAAAAACAAGAAAATCTCCATATATGGTAGGAATCATCTTTTCTAACTTTTTTCGTAAAAGTCTTGCAAAGCCAGGACATTCACCTTGTGTCGAAATAGCAATAGCTAAAGGACCTCTTCGTATAATGGAAGGAACATAAAAATCACAGTTTTCTGGATCATCTACGGCATTTATCAAGATTTTCTTTTTGTTAGCTTCTTTTCGGATTTCTTCATTTGTTCGAGGTTCATTTGTGGCTGCAAAAACAACATCAATATTCTGTAAATCCCTAGTTTGAAATTCTCTTTTTATCACCGCTAAACGATTATCAGAAGCCCAATATTGTATTTCTTTACAAATACAGGGACTTACCACAGTAATTATGCATCCAGTATCCAAGAGGCTATGAATTTTTTGGGCAGCAATAAAACCTCCACCAACAATTAGAATGTTCTTTTGATCAAGTTTTAGAAAAATAGGGTATAAAGCTTTCATACCAGTTACTTTAAAAGATTTTCTTACAAACTCAAATAAGACATCGTTATTGCCATTCAGAAATTGTAACTTTTTAACGAACAATGACTTTCTCAAGATATTTTTGACATACTTTTTGATAATTTTGAAGAAGTGGAAGTGGGGTTCTGGGTTTATTTCGATAGTTTGGATCAGGCACATTGTCTCTGGGAACAAAAGCCTGTAATACATATTTCTTTACGATACCAATTTCTTTGCAGATCTGCATCATATCTATCTCGGTATGTAAATCTGGAACAACTGTAGTGCGTATTTCATAATCAGTACTGCTATCCTTTAACATTTTTAAACTAGCTAAAATAGCATTAGTATGGACAGGCGTTTGTGTGAGCTCAGATAGTCGTTGCATAGGCATTTTATAGTCCATAGCAACATAGTCAATGTAAGGTAGAACTTTTTTAAATTGATCGGGAAAAGATCCCTGAGTGTCCAATTTTATCGCAAATCCATGAGATTTGAACTCTTTGACTGTTTCTGCAAGAAAGGGAGACATGGTAGGTTCTCCACCAGAAATCGAAATCGCATCGATCCAGTTTTCTTTTGCTAAAAGTAAAACTCTTCGAAGTTCTTCCATTGGAATTGTGTCAGTAGAGTATGGAATCAATTCAGGATTGTGACAGTACCGGCATCGGAAATTACAACCAGCGGTGAACATCATGAGGGACAAATGTCCTTCGTAATCAATTGTTGATTCTTGAGGCAGATATGTGTAGATAGCAGTTTTATTCATTCTGTTCCTGTTCTCTGGCGATATCCATTAACTTCAAAACATCTTCTTTAGTGATATACTGACGATTTGCATAGTCGGTCTGGAGCTGCAAATAGGTGGGTAAATATTCAATACCATTTTGTTTGTTATACACAGGACTCCTCTGGTCATGTATCTTTTCATATTTTTTTGTGTACTCATTCCATTTCATGATTTGCAATGCGGGTATTCGTTGACCATTGATGGTTTCAGATTTTGCATAAGCAACCAAACCTCTTCTCGTGGACAAATTTTGTACATCTGCAAAAAAATCTAACGGCTTGGTATGAAGAATGTCGTCTACAATTTTTTGTAGTTCCTTGCAATGCGGACAGTTGTCTTTGCCGTAAATCACTAGCATATACTTTATTGGATTCATACAATTCTTCCCTTCCTAAAGTCGACAAGAGTCTCCATCACATTTTGGAATTGGATTATCCATATGTTCTGAAATCTCTGAAATGGGAGTACCGCTAGGTTGCATTCCTTGAATAAGATTTACGGCATATGGATGCTGCTGTTTATTGACACCATAATTGCCAGCATGACGCGCATTTAATTCTTCAATTTTTGATTTGTTCCAGTTTTTGATCACACTAAAATATCCAACAATCCGAGAGATTGAATCAATATCATTACTGCCACACTGATCACAAGATTGACGAATACCCATCATTTGATGATGGCATTTATTGCAATATGAAAATTCTGGGCTAATCGTAACCTGTGCAGTTTGCGTTTTGTACA
>CAZOYI010000034.1:0-1810 GCA_964583965.1 uncultured Caldisericota bacterium | reverse complement strand
TATGCGAAAAGTTAAAATGAATGATTATAAAAGATTTTGGGATAATAAAAACAGAAGATGGGTTTACAAGCATCGAGTTGTTGCTTCTAAGATTTTGGGGAAGACAGTCAAAGAACAAGAGAAGCTTTTAAACGAAATGACAGATGTCCAATGGTTGAAATTGGTGAATGATATTGAGAAGGGATTGGCGAAAGAGGAATCATGAAAGGACTAAATGATGCAGAGAAAAAAGAACTAATTCCAAATGACCTAATTTTCTTGGGTTATCGTGGGAGTATTGCACATGGGATGTATGTACCAAATTCTGACCCAAACAGCATTGATGATAAAGATGTAATGGGTGTATTTACTGCACCAATCTCACACTATATAGGCACAAAAAAGATAAAAGATGTACGTGAAAAATGGTATAAAGAATGGGATTGTGTCTATTACGAAGTTCTGAAACTTGCCAAGTTGCTTGAAAAGGGAAATCCAAATGTTCTAACTCTATTATGGCTTGACGGTAGACATATAATATATAAATCTTCTGAGTGGAATTTGTTTGTAGATAATAGGGATGCTTTTTCAAGCAAGAATGTCTATCATTCGTTTGTTGGGTATGCACATGGTCAGCTACACAGGATGACTCATATGTCTTTTAATGGATATATGGGGAAGAAAAGGAAGGAGTTGGTTGAAAAATATGGGTACGATTGCAAGAATGCAGCTCATCTTATTCGTTTACTCAGAATGGGCATAGAATTTTTAACAGAGGGAATCCTCTATGTTGAACGGAAAAATGATGCAACACAACTGCTTGAGATTAAATGGGGGGAGTGGACTCTTGATAGCGTTAAGAAAGAAGCTGAAAAACTTTTTGCTTCATGCGAACAGGCATATATTCATAGCCCTCTCCCTATAAAGCCAGACAGTGAAAGAATAAATGAAATATGTATTAATCTTTTGAAAAGAAGAATACAAGGATTGACAAAAGAGGATTGACAAAAGAGGAATTGTAATAGTATGGGACTAAGGTATGAAGATACCAACAAATAAATATAGAAATCTTTGGAATGATATGCCTATTGCTGAGCGACAAAGACTAATGCCATACGAAATAGAATGTCAGCTACGGTACATTTGGCAATGCAAACAAAAAGCCATTACTGCACATAAACAGTACATGAAAGAGTTAGATGATTGGATGGCGAACATAAAACGAGAGTTAGACAAAATATAACCAGTTTGGAGCTAATGGCGAAATTGGTAAGCCTATCTGTAGTGGGATAGCTCCCGTGAAGGAAACTTGAGCGGACTTACCATTGGTAGACGCTTGGTGAAGGGGTCCCAAGTTATAGTTCCTCGTGGCAACAGGGCTATAACACGTGCAGGTTCAAATCCTGCTTAGCTCCACTAAGTTAACTTGAAAGGAGGGTAATATGAAAAAAATACTTGTTTTTGTTGGGTTAAAAATTGGAGAAATAGGTATAATTATTTTTCTGCCTTATTTTATCGGTTTGTTAGTTATACGATGGGATTGGTATACAGAGTTTTTTTTCACAGAAAGACCAGCAGTATGGATAGTCGGGTTATCTTTTCTATTCTACCTACTCTTTGCTCTTGTTTTTTTAGCAATGATTGGCTTACTTATAAATACAAATTGGAAATGGGCGAAGAAGATTGCAAATAAAAATAAAGGATAAACCTTTAATTATGTTTCTAATATTAGGAGGAGAGGAAGTATGGACAAACCAAAAGAAATATATCCATTTTGGAGATTTCATATGTGGCTTAAGGGTTATGGCTCATATGACGAAATCGAGAAAAA
>CAZOYI010000033.1:0-45014 GCA_964583965.1 uncultured Caldisericota bacterium | reverse complement strand
CTGAAGGAGTGATTACATTCCAAGGAAACAAAAAACATGTGACCGTCAGTAAACAGGATAAAAATCCAGAGATTATTGTGCGAAAGAATTGATGGGTTTTCATGTATTATCCCCTTCCATTAAACAGGTTCATTAAATTGTGAAAGCTGTTTTCGAACCAATTTTGAACCATATGTAAACTTAAAATCGATGTTTTCTTTGGGAACACGATTTCTATACTTTGATCCTGTGGAAACCACTCTACGGAAGCCTGAAAACTTTCCGCAATAAATCGAAGTGGGACAACAGTTCTTCCTGGGGGAATCGTAAACGGAGCTACATCTAGTTTGATTTCTTCTGTGTCATCTACCTTTGCGATATTGTTATTAAGCCACAAGTCAATTTTTTTGTTGAAAGGAGCTGAAATCTCGATTGTAATTTGTTGTTCTGCTTCGTACCAATCAACAGAAGCTTTAAAACTTTCTGCTATGAATCGTAAAGGAATGAGTGTTCTTCCTTTTTCGGTAAACGGTTTACAGTCGATTATCATAGGTTTTTGGTTAACATATGCAGTTTGATTTCCAATCTGAAGCCAAATAAAAATGGGTTCGAATACCTCCCGAATCAATGTATATTCTATGGTAGTAATGTTTCCAGCTTGATCTGTGGCTTGAGCGTTTAATACGTTGGTTCCAATAATGAGTGGACATGAATGGGAGAATGATCCATCTTCTTCAATAGCGACAATAGAGCCATTTATCATCAATTGAGCATTGTATTCACAAAGTCCCTTTAAGTCAATTGAATTGGTGTATACGATTTGTGGGATTTGATCGAAGGATAGCATGGGAGGAACTGTATCAAGTGTAAAAACAAATGATGCTGGATCAGGATCTTCATTTCCGAAATTGTCTCGGGCTTTTACCCGAAAAATATACTTTCCATCTTCAGCGAGATGGAACACTTTCGATGTTTCCGCTGTGAATGGGCTCCAAGGTTCGATGTTGAGTTGATATGAGTAAAAAAGCTCTTCTGTTTTAGTTTGGATATCTTCTCCAGTCCAACGAAACTGGATGGTTTTTTGATTGGTAATTGGATCGGGATGCGATATGATTTGGGTTGAAGGAGGATCACGATCAGTTTTGAAAATGGTATATTCCAAAGGCGTTGCTTCGGTCTGAATAGAATTTAATTTTGCATCTAATACGGAGATGTTATCAATAAACAATGAACCAGAGCCTAAGGATAACGTTTCCAATCGAAAAGTAAACAACGTACCTGATCCTGATACACCACCATTGTCTTTACCTTCTCTAGATAATGCAACATTCAGATATGGTCTTCCATCTGCGGTTGTTTCCTTTTTTATGATAGAGTTGACATGTACATTGTTTGCCAATAAAAAGTTCCCAACCTTACACGTTTCCTTTTCAATATTGGATATGGTAGGAGAATAAAACAGATGGAATGTTACTCCAAAAACGTCAGATCCAGTTTCAACCACAATATCGACTGTTGGATGGGAACCTATTTCAATTTTTTGGTGAGAATTTTGTGTCTCAAAGTCTGATGAAGAAAAAGATAAACGTGCTACATTGGAAGAATAAGTAGCGAAATTAGTGGGTAAAAATGAACGGATCTGAGGATATGAAGCAGTGGAAATGGAAGGTAGGGTGGATTGGACTTGATAAAATGATTGCATAGAAGCTATAGAAACATCTCGATAATACCGAGTTAGAATGACAGAAAAAGGTTCACCGCGCAAAGCTGCTGCCTGCGCACCGTATTGTGGAAGACCTACGCCATGACCCCAACCTTTTCCATATACATATACGTAGGATTGCTGGTAGTTGTTTATAAACTTGGATTTTAATAATGGTGGGAGATCTTTCCATAGGTTTTCAGGCGTATCCTGGTAAATTCCAAACCAACTTGATTTTAATCCGAAATACGACTGGAACTGAAGACCTGTGATATTATATACCTTTTGATCAGCGTAAATATTGACAAACTGCACTCGGTAGCTATCAGGGAAAGCTTGAATTTCCCATTTGTCAATGTTATTAGCTTGGACATTGCATTTTTCGATTAAAAGATTCTTCAGTTCTTGGATAAAATTCTCTCGAGTGTAATTCTTATACCAAGAATAGTGAGGGGACATTTCTTCTCCAGGAGACTCAACAGGGTGTAAATATGGATAAGGGGTGCTATTCCATGCATTGGCATTGCTCTCAGTCATTCCCCCACTGCAAGAATGAAAGGGACTAGTAATTAGCTGTTGATTCCACATTAAAACTAAATTCTTAGTTTCCTCCACAGCCTGGTTTGTTTTTTGACTTTGTCTAGTTCCCAAATATACCTGACAATACGTATCATCTGTCACATCAAAATATGCAGTTGATTTTTGTCTAGCTGCCTGAGCTCTTTTTAGCGCAAAAGTTCGTGCAGTGATTGCTTGAGCCTTGAGTGCATCAATATGCCAATTTGCTGAAATTTCAGCAGGAACAACCCCTTTTAAGTATGTTTCCATATCTACGTGGTTTACGGCACAAAGAGCACTGGAGCTATTTAAGTGAATCCAAACCTCGCCATAATAGGAATAATTGCCTAGGTGTATGGAATTTTGCTTCGAATTTGGGCTAATCTGAAACAAGGGGGTAGTCGTATAAGTTTGATGAGGAATTGTTTTTTGGATATAGATTCCACTGTTTAAATCAAGTAGACAAATAGAAGTGTTTTTTTGGATTGATACAATCTTCGCTCCTGCGAACGAAGAAGTAATAGCGTGAAGTAAAAAACTAGCTTCCTTTTCAGAATAGAAGGGTCCAACTCGAACAGAAAAGCTAGTTTCATCAAGGGGAACATAGAAAGATAAATTGGAAGAAGCGAAATACAATTTACGAATGGACTCAATACTTTGAATGGAATAATTTTGGAGAGGAATTTGTAAGTAGTAGATTTCTGAAACAGCTGAACATATTGAGGCTATAAAAGGTGAGGAGGATGAGCCAATAGAAAAAGAAGATTCTAAATGGGGATGATAGAGAAATAAAGAATCAGTGGACTGCAATAGAATTCTTTGTGAGGACTGTTTAACGCGAACACGTAGGATATATTGATCTTGATTTTCAGAACCATATGTATAATTTGATTGGAATACATTCAAAGGGATGAAAATCAATGCACAAATTAGGATGATTAAACTTTGTTTCAGCCACATATAATCACCTCCCTTCGCTTATCAATAAACGAAGTATTGCAATAAAAGGTTACACCAGTGAAACGAAACCAATCTTTTTCAACTTTTTGTATAGTATATATATACAAAAGTTTTAGGTAAAACACAACATTCAATTGTCCCTTTTTCTTGACTTTAATACGAGTTATCTTACCATTATTCAAAAGTGTTAATTTGATTTAAGTAGGGCTTTTATCTCTTGAGAAGGGAGAGTATAAGCATGTTTAAAGGTAAATTGTTGCATGTTATGCTTGCTATTGTTTTATTTGTGGGTTCTGTCTTTTTCTCCGTTCATCCGAACAGCAGTTATGCGGGTGAAGGGAAGAAAGTTATTGTGTACGTTGAAAGAGCAGTCGCAGAAGATTTTAAAAGAGGCGGCTTTGATGTTCTAGAGATGTACGAGACATTTTCTCTCTTCAATGTAACACCTACAGAAGAAGAAATCCTTAAAGTCAGAAACATTCAGTATTCGGAAACCCCCGATATAGACAAGATTTTTTACGGCGGTTTCGTGTTTACCTCCGATGGGGCTAAAAATATGGTGTACCCACCAGAAGTAAATAAACACCTTGGTACAATGTCTGACGAAGGATTGTTTTTACTTCAATTCACAGGACCTGTAAAACCAGAATGGACTCTGGCTGTTCAATCGCAAGGAATTGAAATCATTTCCCCATTGCAATACTCAGCCTATTTAGTAAAAACCACCCGAGAAAAAATGCCCAGCATTAAATCTCTTCCTTTTGTTAGGACGATGGGCCAAGTTCCTGGTTTTTTAAAAGTATCCCAAGACCTTCAAAACCACGCTTCAGAAGCTGCAAATATTGTAGCTACCACTTCAGAAACCTTTAATATTCTGCGTTTTCTTGAAATGGCGAATGTCAAAGAGGGTGAATACAATTTTCACATCAGCCATTATGAAAATGAAGATATTAGAGATAGGGGACATTTGCATGTATTTCACTTTCCTCTCTCAAAATTAAATCTTCTCTATACAGATTCTAATGTTCTCTACGTTGAAGAATTAACGGAAATCTCTCTGTGCAATCAATATGCTGCTCAGGTCATTAAGGTTCGTGATTCCGCAAACAATGTCAATCTCCCAGAAGGAAATATCGGCGAACATCAAATTGTTGCCGTAGCCGATACAGGTTTATCAACAGGTGCTAAAGATGAAACGATGCATCCCAACTTCGGAGACAATGGAAGCAAGGTTGTGGCACATTTTGGTTACAATCAAGGCGTTAATCCTATTGGAGGTGATTGGAGTTGTTTTTATGGAGATACGCACAATGATCATGGTACGCATGTCGCTGGTACAATTCTAGGCGATGGTGATACTTCCCCTGGGAATAACTACAAAGGTATGGCACCCGGTGCAGATCTTGTTGTACAGAGGATCATGAACACATCTGGAGCATTATCAATTCCAGAATATGACATTCTTTTTAATGATGCTTATAATTCCGATGCCCGTATTCATTCTAATTCTTGGGGTACTTATGGAAATACCTACGGGATTAGATCAGCAGATATTGATGCCTATATGTGGGATAAAAAAGATTTTTCTATTCTCTTTGCTATGGGTAATGATGGTTCAAATGCCGGAACGATGATGACGCAACCAAATTCAAAGAATTGTATTTCAGTGGGAGCGTCTCAAAATAATGTAGGTGGATTTAATCCTAACTGGATGGCTTCTTTCTCTTCTAGAGGGTATGCTTTTGATGGACGTATTAAACCAGATGTGGTTGCTCCCGGTCAATATGTTACTTCTTCTGTTACTGCGAGATTAGGATCAACATACGTTCATAATTGGTCGCCAAAACAGGGTACTAGTATGGCAACTCCCGTTGCAGCTGGCGCTTTAGCTTGTATACGAGAGTTTTTCACCAACGGATCAATTGTTACCGACTATCGTGACCCTAGTTCTGCTCTATTGAAAGCTACTATGATTAATGGTTGCTATTTTGCAGGTATGAAAGATCAAACCGGTACTGGTCTCGTATCTCCAGATGGAAACATTGGATGGGGCCGAGTTGATGTAAAGAATTCGATTGACCCACAAGATGGACTTCGAGCTAAGTTTTATGATCATCCTATGAATTTAGGTTTGATGTCTGGTCAAACTCATTTTATGCCTTTCCGTGTAGCAGACGGAGTATCTCTCCCCCTTTCTATTACACTGGTTTGGACCGATGCACCAGCCACTCCTGGTGCTAATCCTGCTCTTGTTAATAATCTTGACCTTAAACTTGTGACTCCTAGTGGTGATTACTATTTCGGTAACCGTTTTGATGCCCAAGGAGCTTCATCTCTTAATCCAACTTCTCCTGATGCGATAAACAATGTTGAAGTAATTCGCATACCCGAACCTGCACCGGGACAATATCGTATTGAAGTTGTTGGAGCCAATATTACTACAGGTGTCCAACCCTTCGCAGTTACATATTCTGGAAACGTCTTTTCTGGCAGCGAACCAGAACCCCCTCCAATTGATGAAAAGCTTGATCTTAAAGTTACTCCAGATTACCGCGATGTACTTCGAGGTTCTGATGGTGAATACAATGCTAGCGTTACTTCCATTGGAGTCAGTGGCGATGTGGTTTTATCAGTGGAATTTCGACAGTCCGGAATATTCAAACAACCAGCAGAACTTGGTCTTACCTATACAATTACTCCAACTACTTTCCCCATTAGCTCCGGTCTTACCTTAAGTTCCCAAATATCAATTAGTACCACCACCAACACACCTTTAGGATATATTGATGTGATTGTACATGCATCTACTCAAGGATATTCTGCGGATCCCGTTACGGTTGTTATGAATGTAATTGATGAGCCTTATTTCTTGATGAAATTTGAACCTGCATCTGTATATGTTCGACAGCAAGAAACCGGTGAAACAACCATAAGCATTACACCAATGTTTGGATTTTCTGAGCAGGTTGTGTTTGACGACATCTATGGACTACCTTCCAACTGCGAAATGACATTTAAACCGATGCCAACTGGACCCAATACGCAGTATAGATCAAAAGTTACAATCACTACCAATTTGGATACACCGATTGGAACCTACATGATTTCAATACGGGGTAGAAATATCACTAGTTCTAGAGATGTATCTGTGTATGAAACATTCAAATTAGTTGTTTCTCGACGTGTAAATGTTTACAAAGCAGAAGTATACTGCAAAAGTGTCCCCGAAACAGTGGACATTGGAGAAGAAGTTCGTTTCCGTTTCCAAATGAAGAACACCGGAAACGAACTTCTTATTAACAATATGCTTGTATTCCACATGGATCCAAGTCTAGAATTTCTTTATAGCGAACCAGCAGCCAATTATTCCGATGGAAAACTGTACATGGGAATTCGAGATTTAAGTCCTGGTGAATGTTATCCATATGCTTGCTCAAGTATTGGTTATCCTGGAATTTCCGATAAAGACGGCGACTATATTGTTATCAAATGTCGTGTTAAAGATTCAAAAATGAATTCCGATTCTGCTTCTTATCAATTGCAAAATACCGTTCAAGTTATTTCAGATCCAGCGTATAAGCGTACATTTTCAATTTGTCCAGTAACTGTCAGACCAAAACAAGCAGGTGAATACCCACTTTATTTCAAGGTGTACTTTGAAAATCTAGATTCTGATGGAGCAATTCAAGCAGGTCAAGAAGTAAAAGTTAAATTTCAGTTACAAGGTGGATCTGGTGATTATTTATACAGTTGGGACTGGGCTGATGGGAATATGATCCAAGATCAAAAAGCAGGTACTGAAGAAATTCAATTGCAACATACATATACCCAAAAAGGCCTGTATAGGATTGTTATCACTGCTCGTGATTCTAAAGGTAGATACAAAAAAGGGGAAGTTCTTTTACGAGTAAAATGAAACTTTTCTCCTTTTAAATGTATTATAATTAAGTAAAACTAAATGAGAGCCTCTGCAGTTTGAGTGTAGAGGTTCTCATTGATTTCTTCGAAAGGGGTGTCTAATGAAGAATATGAATCGTTTTATCGTTGTAGTTTTGGGAGTTATGCTCGGGTTTGGTATTCTTTTTTCTAACGGGAGTACCAAAGCGAAAGAAAGTGCTGTTGCACAAAACACTTTTTTTAAACCTTTATTGATTTTATCAACTGCTGAACAAAACAGTGTATTTTTTTCATTTACTAATACTGCAAAGAAACCTAGCAAACTGTATGCAAAATTAACTCATGAATACGCAAAGCATGACGATTCTGAATGGATGGTACAGTTTTGTTATTCCAATATTTGTTTCCTTGATGAAGGTGAATCTCCAAATGTTGTTAATCCTGGAAAAAAGGAAGAAATGCATGTCCAAATGTCTCCTTATGTTGCTAAAATTGGGGATACCATTAAGTGTACTTTTGAAGTATGGCCCGTTGTTGAGCCGAAAAATGTTACAAAAATTATGTTTTATGGCGTAGTCGTAGATCAAAGTAAAGTTGAACTTCGAATTGACAATACGCAAGCCAAAGTAAATGATAAAGCACAAACTCTCGATGCAGCACCATTTATTTTGAATGGACGTACTGTAGTACCATTGCGTTTCATCGGAGAAGCTTTAGGTGCTGAGATTGGATGGGACAATAACCAAAGAATGGTCAGTTACAAGTTAGGAGATGAAACTCTTTACTTCTGGATCGACAAAAAAGATGCAAAGGTTGTTATTGGACCTTACTTTGCTAAAACCATCCCACTTGACGCTGCACCAGTGATCCGTAATGGAAGATCTTTTGTACCTGTTCGAGTTGTATCTGAATTACTAGGTGCAAAAGTTGGTTGGGACGGTACTACCCGCACAGTAAGTATTGATTTCCCTGCACCCTCTGAACACTAAGATTTACCAAAGGGGTACATATGACTGTTAAGAAAATTGTTTCATGGTTTCTTTGCTTATTATTATTTGTAGGTCTTGCTTATCCTGTTGAAAAGAATGTCTCTGCTTCAGAAACTCATGAAGAAAGCTCTATATCAATTATAGGTGGTGGGATTCATACTGGTATGTTTTTTGCACCAACCTATTTGAATGTTCAACAGCAAAGACTTTATGTTGCTGATTCGAAGAACAATAGAGTCCAAGCTTTTATCCGCGGGAATGTTTTTCAACTTGCTTTCGGAGGATTTGGACAAAACGAGAGAGAATTCGATCAACCAGCAGGTATTTGTACTACAGAAGAAAGCTTATTTGTTGTTGATTCGTTAAATGCTAGAGTCCAAATTTTTGACTCCAAAGGAAACTACAAATCTCAATTTGGATCTTTTGGAAACGAACTCGGTAATTTCAATTCACCAACAGATATTGCTACAGATGGCGCAAAATTGTACATCTTGGACACTGGAAATTCTCGTGTACAAATTTTTGATACAACAGGAAAATATCTATCTTCTTTTGGTGCTCAGGGAGCAGAAGATGAGCATTTTAACCGACCTTTAGGTATTGAAGTTGCAAAAGGAAAGATTTATATAGCCGATACTGGCAACAATAGAGTTCAGATATTTTCTGACTCCGGTACGTTTGTGAGTGTATTTGGCTTTAGTGGAACAGAAGAAAAAGCTTTTCATCAACCTAAAGGTATAGCATTCTACGAAGAAAAAGTCTATATCGTTGATTCTGGTAATAAACGCATCCATATCTATGACGAAAACGGAGTTTATCAATCAGTAATTCCACTACCAGAATGCGAGAGTCCTTATGGAGTCTCTATTCTAGACAACAAAATTCTAGTATCCGACATCTTTACAAATTCAATCCTTGCGTACACGTTTGAAGGCCGTCAAAATGGTTTTTTTGGACAGGAACTTGATGTTTCTGGTCGGTTTGTCAAACCGATTGCAGTATCCACTACCGGAAAAGAAATTTTTGTTTTGGATGCTCAGCTTAAAACTGTTCAAATCTTTGATGAACACTTTGAATCTGTAAAACATTTTTCCACAACCGAAATGAAAAAAGCCGGTTTGTTAAATCCAGTTGACATGTCCGTTTATTCTGATCACATCTATATTATGGATGAAATGAAACCTGCTATTAGTGTATTTACCACAAGTGGTAGTTTTATACGCAATATTGGATCGTACGGTTCTGAACCTGGAACTTTTATCTCCCCCCAAGGAATTGATGTCACAGACGGGAAGATTTATATTTCTGATGCAGGCAATTCTAGAGTTCAAGTTCTAGACTTACAGGGAGAGCCCATTTTAACTTTTGGTTCATTTGGCTCAAAGAGCAATCAATTCTTCAACATGAAGGGTATCTCTGTTCTTGAGAATTCCATTTTTATTGCTGATTCAGGAAATTCTAGAATTTCTGTTTATGACACCGAAGGTAATTTCCAACGATCTTATGGGAAAAAAGGTTTTGAAACAGGGAATTATTTTGGTCCCAATGGCATTCATGTAGACGCCTCCGGTAAAGTCTATATCGCAGATATGTTGAATAACCGTATCCAAATACTGAACTCTATTACAGATCAATCGAAAATATTTGGGCAATTTGGTTCTATTTTTCAAGATCCTGGAAACTATGCTAAGGGAAAAACAGATTACCAATACAACTTGATTCCAGGATATTTTGTTTATCCAACAGATGTATCTGTATTCCAAAATTACATTGCCGTCGTGGACCCTTTTAATGTTCGTGTTCAAATGATTCCCTTTTCAATGGTTTTTGAAGCCAATCCTTTAAACGTTACCCCTGATTTTCTTGATTTCGGTTCAGTTGGCTCTACTGCCAAAGTTACACGAACATTTATGCTTCGCAACACCGGCGGGAACTACATTGAAGGAAATGTGACTTGTGATCAGGACTATATTACAATTGAACCTGCTCACTTTAAGGGTTCATCGGAAGAAATTTCTCTTACTGTAGATGGCTCTTTATTAAAACCTGGTGAATCGTATGAAGCAACTATTGTGGCAACACTATTGGATGGTCAGTCAAGAGAATTAAAGATTATGTTTGCTGCTAGCAGTGAACCCGATTTTTATGCAGAAATTACGCCCTTTTATGTAGCATCTCCTGAAGAAGAATTGCGCGTTCCCATTAAGATTCAACCTCAAAATGGATTTAAAGGCTTAATTACATTCTCAGCCATTGAGCTACCCAAAAATACTTTTCCTACTTTTGATCCACCTTCGGTGAATCCTCCAGATACTGATACAACATATTTGATCATCAAATCTTCTTCTGATTATATCGAAGCAGGAGAATATCGTATTGAGGTGAGAGCTGATTCATCAGAGGGTAACAAGTCTCATCGACTTAATTCTACTTTTGTAGTGAAACAAAAACTTGATTTAGTTCCACACACTGTTTTAGGAGAACTCTTCACAGCTACTTGGTGCTTAAACTGTATTTATTCTCATATGGCTATGGATCAGCTTTATGAAGAAATGGGCAAAGAGACCGTAACTTTTATTGAGTATTATGTTCAATCCACAAAAGATCATCCAATCCCTCGGTTGTCATGGATAGAAAGCGAACAACGCATGAAGTGGTATATGTCCGATCAAGGACTACCTACCATCTTTTTTGACGGAACTGACTACCTCAAAGGTGTTTCAACTGATAGCAATACTCATGAAGCCAAAAAAGCTCGTATGTACGATGATTATCGAAAAAAAGTAATCGAGAAATCAAAAGAATCTTCTGCTGTTACCATTTCAGTTCGCAGCATCTTCGATTCAAAACGTAGAATGGGAAAAGTTCATGCTTCTGTAAATGCTTTGGATAATCTACCCTACAAAAATCCTCATATCTATTTTGCCGTCATTGAAAGCAAGATACCCTATTCTGCTATGAATGGTGATGAGTTTCATCACTTTGTTTTGCGTGATTTTATAACCCCAATCAATGACGATAAGCACGACTATCTTGGTACACCCATGAAACTCAATTCCGGAGATACTTTTGGTACGAAGGGGGATACATTTGAAATTGATGTAGATTTCTCTCTTCTTGATTTCTACAACTTGGCCAACATTTCTCTGGTTGTCTTTGTGCAAGACAATGTTACCAAGAAAGTATTGCAATCTGCCACTTATCCAGTTAAAGTCATCAACTATCGATCTTTTGACGTTGTATCCGATGGTTCTTTAGTTCAAAAGAGAATCAAAGGAGAAACAGGTAGTATCCAATTTGATGTTATCAACGATGGAACAGTTCGAGATTCATATCAGCTGCGTGTTTTGAATAAATCTTTAAACAAATGGAATTACAAAGTTTTGATTGAAGGCAAAGAGCAAGCAGGCACTGCTCCGAAAATCACATTGGATGCATTTAAAACTGCCACCATACAAGTAGATTTTACAATTCCAGCAGATGCTACTATTAATGCCGATCAGGCGTTTCTATTCCAAGTTGATTCTCTAACGTCTCATCATAAAAAAGAACTCAAAGGCTATATTCAAGTGATTGAAAACCGTCCTCCAGACTTCATCATGGAAATCGAAGAGCCCAGTAATCTCAACATAATGGCAGGAGAAGAACAATCACTTCAAATTCGTATCATCCCCGATCCCTATGTAAATGATCCTGTTGAACTGACTCTATTGAATCCTTCTACTGACCTTGCGTCTCATATCTTTACCCCTCCTAGCGGCAGCGTACCCCTGGACTCTATTCTTACTTTCTCTTTTGCTGATACAACTACTGAAAAAGACGTAGATCTAGTGATTCAAGCCAAAGCAGGTACCATTACCAAAACCGCAGTCGTGACCGTTCATGTTCTTCGTAACCCTGATGCAGTTCCACCCCAGCTTAAAATTGCTTATCCTTCTAACAACCTACTTACCAACAAACCTGATTTAACCATTACAGGAATGACTGATCCTACCGCTACCCTTACTATTAATGATGCTCCTGTAGAGGTTACCAAGAATGGCTCTTTTGAACATGCAATTACCCTTACAGAAGGGTCCAATACTATTGATGTTATTGCCACCAATCGCAAAGGGTTAAGCACACAAGAAACTCTTACAATAGAACTAGACGTTACCCCGCCAACCCTCACGGTTGAAACTGAAATCCCCGAAGAAACCACCAAACGAGAAATCACCATCACCGGAAAAACAGAAACCAATTGCATACTCACCATTGGTGATCAAGATATCGTTTTGGAAGAAGACGGAGGTTTTTCTTACACTGTAAAATTGGTACATGGCTGGAATGGTATCTATATCACTGCTGTGGACAATGCTTCCAATAAAACTACTTTGGAATATAGTATTACCGTTATTAACAAAATTGTATTGCAAATTGGCAACGAAATAGCTTCCGTAAATGACGAAGAAATTGTTCTTGAAGCTGCTCCTTACATTAAAAATGGTCGTACCATGATACCTATTCGTTTCATTGCCGAATCCCTGGGAGCCGAAGTTGGATGGGATGATGCCACAAAGTCAATCACTATTCAAAAAGAAGACATTACCATTTCTCTAAAGATTGGTAGCACAGAAGCATTTCTGGAAGAAGAAGGTGCTATTGGACGAGAAAAAATCACATTGGAAGCTCCTCCTGAAATTGTCAATGGTAGAACTTTTGTACCACTCCGTTTTGTAAGTGAAGCTTTTGGGGCTACACTGGACTGGAATGGAGACACCAAAGAAATAACGATAAAACAATAAAACTAGATTATTCCGAATATAAAAAAAGCGCACTTACGTAGTGCGCTTTTTTTACTTAATGATTGTATTAAAGAGAGATAATGTTATTGTGGATTGATTCTTTTAATTCTTCAATCCCATGGGTGTGTAGCGCAGATATAGGAATGATTTTTTGAGAAGTAGTTTCTTGAAACTTATCAATCACCACATCAGGATGGATAGAGTCAATTTTGTTTAAAACAAGAAGAGAACTAATTTTATCGGCACCCAGGTCAAGTAAGGTTTGATTTACAGTTTCGTAATGATGAATACACTGTGGATCGCTTACATCAATCACTTTCAATATCAAATCTGACAGTAATATTTCTTCCAATGTGCTTTTAAACGCTTCAATAAGTTCATGGGGTAATTTACGTATAAAACCTACGGTATCATTGAACAGAATCTCTCCGATGGAAGAGTTTAAAAACCCTTTCCGAGTTCTTGTATCAAGCGTATGAAAGAGAAGGTTGTCGGTGGGAAGATCTTCTTTGGTTAAACAATTAAATAGAGTAGATTTTCCTGCATTGGTATACCCAACCAAGGAAACAATAAACAACGAAGATGAAATTCTCTTACTCCGGGTGGTGTGACGTTGCTTTTCAATTTTTTGAAGGGCAATTTTTAACTTTTTTAAACGCTGATACAACTGTCTTCGGTTTAACTCAATTTTCTTTTCTCCGGGTCCTTTGCCTCCAATAAAACCTGCCTGTTGATCCAAAGAAGAATGCTGATCAATTAACTCAGCTTTTCTTCTTTGAAGAGTTGCAATTTCTACTTGAATCTTTCCCTCTTTTGTCGTAGCGCGTTTTGCAAAAATATCTAAAATGATCCTTGGTCTGTCCAGGACAGGGATTTTACATGCTTGCTGCATATTTCGAATTTGTGAAAATTTCATCTCGTCATCCACGGATATGACATCAATCGAAGCGTTTTGAACATATTGTTGAAGTTCTAAGAGCTTGCCTTTGGTTAAGTAGTTTCTTGCATCAGGTTTTTGCATGTGAGTAATGAAAATGAATTCAGTTTTAATATGGAGTGTTGTCAGAAGAGATTCTAATTCTTTAATTGTATCAATGGAGTTTTTTCGACCTACGATGACGGTTTTTAGAACTTTGTCTTCAATTGGATTTTGAAGCATGTAACAGTATTTCCCTTGCGTGTTCTAGCGCTGTTGGTGAATCGATATCTCCGCCCATCATTCGAGCAATTTCTTTTACTCTCTCATGGGAATGAAGTTCCTGAACAGATGCTATTGTAGCTTGGTGATCCGTAGATTTTTCAATAAAGTAGTGAGAATCACTATATGAAGCTATTTGAGGTAGGTGAGTAATGCATATAGTTTGACTGGAATTACTGATCGTTTTTAGCTTCATACCAACTTTATTCCCAGTCACTCCGTTGATGCCAGTATCAATTTCGTCAAAGATATAAACGATGTTTTTCTGATCATTTTGTTTTAAGGTAGCTTTTATAGCTAGCATAATTCGTGATAACTCACCCCCTGAAGCAATTTTGTTTATGGGCATCATAGGGAGTCCTGCGTTGGATTGAAAGTGAAATGAAATATGATCAACACCTCTAGTATCTGCTTTGACTTTCTTATTATTCAAAACAGCATATACTGGGTCATCTTCCAGCGCTTCTTGCGTAGAAAAATGAACACTGAATACTGCTTTTGGCATAGAGAGTTGGTGTAGATTTTTTTCGATTTCGGTTGCTAGTTTTTTACTTGCTTCTATGCGAAAATTGTGAAGCTCAATACATTGATGTGAAAGAACATCACGTAATTGCTTTTCTTGCTCCAGCAATGTTGAAATGTTATGGGTTTGATTTTGAATTTCTTCTAGCCTTTTTTTCTTGACGGAGCATGTATCTTTTATTTCCTCATAGGAGGGACCGTATCGTGAACGTAATTTTTGTAATACGTCGATGCGATCTAAAACTTGCTCTAGCTTTTCTGGGTCATAGTTGGTTTCAAGGGTAACCAATTCTTGATGTAGCTCATGAGAAGAATCTTTTATGATTGAATTCACGGTTTCCAATGTTTGCAAGTTGCTTGAGGCATTTTTGGAGTAAGAAGAAATGGAAGCTAAGGCTTTTAAACTTTTCTGTATAAGGATACTTGCTGATTCTTGGTACTCATCTTCTTCTGATAAAAAACGGAGAGCATTTTGAATTTCTGCAATGAGTTCTGAATGATTTTCCAATCGGTCTCTTTCTTCTTGAAGATTTTCCCATTCATGAGGTGTAACTTGTGCAGATTCAATTTCTTGGATTTGAAACTGAAGAAGCTCCTCTTCTTGCTGCGCTTCTTTTTCTTTTTCCTGAAAGGACACACGTTGGTTGATGACTTTTAAGAGTTGGGAACGCAGAGATTGTATTTTTTTAACGAGATCAACTGCATTCTTTCCAATATATGCATCTACATATTCGAGCTGTTTTTTGGGATACAGTAGTGACCCGGTTTCTCTTTGACCATGAAAATCAATCAGATCATACCCGATTTCTTTAAAGAATTGCAATGTGCTCATTTGTCCATTTATGCGGGAACGATTCTTTCCTTGGCTGGAGAAAGTCCTTTCTAGTATAACAGAGTCATCCTCTTCGCAGTCGTAACCTTCTTCCTGTATTTTTTGATATACCTCTGGGGAAATTTCGGAAAAAATGAGGCGTACGTATGGGCGAGTTTTTTCTTCGCCCATGGCTTCTTTTGATATAGAGTAGCCTAATCCAAAAAGAATCGCATTCATTAACAGGGTTTTTCCAGCACCGGTTTCTCCAGTAAAGACGTTCAAACCGTTTTTCAACTGGATAGAGATGTTCTTTGCGATGACGAAATTTTGAATAACGATTTCGGTGAGCATTATAAACCCCAGCTGAACTTACGATTTAATGTATCGAAGAAATTCTTCTTTTTTAAATGAATGATACGAAGTTTTTTGTTTGATTTTTTGATTTGAATGCGATCCTTATCGATGACAGTATTGCTAAAAAAACCATCAACGATAAGAAGCGTTGGTTTTTGATGACAGTTAGTGCTGATGGATATTAATGTGGAATCTGGCAACACAATACACCGACTACTTAGTCGATGAGGACATAATGGATTAATAATAATGTCTGCACATCTTGGGTCTAAAATAGGTCCACCAGAGGACAAGGAATATGCCGTAGACCCAGTAGGTGTAGAAACGATAACTCCATCACCACGAAAGCTAGCAACCTTATGTTTATCTGCGAAAACATCCAAAGAGATCATTTTAGACATAGGTTGTCGTTGGAAAACGAGATCATTTACTGTGTACCCTGAACAACAAATATTGCCATCTCGAATCATTTCGTATTCCAGAGTAATTCGATCTTCTATATGGTACTTGCCGTGTATTAAATCGTGTAGAGATAGCAGAACTTCTTCTTCTTCGATTGTAGTCAGAAAACCCGTGTAGCCATAATTGATTCCAATGAGAGGTGTGCTTGTATGAATTACGCTGTGGGATGCACGTAAGAATGTACCATCTCCACCAATACTAATTAGAAAATCTAACTGCGGCTGAATGTTTTGATCAATCGGAGGTTCTGAAAACAAATGCTGCAGATCAGCATCTACATATACTTCAATGTTGTGAGTTTTTAAATACTGTATAATTTCATTGGCAATATGAATGACTTCATCAATTTGTTTTCGAAAAAAAATGCCAACCTTCATAAACAATCCTTTTCATTTGGTTAAATGATATCATCTTGTCTTTCTCCATTTTCGATAAATATACCAAAAATTCAATATTACAATTTGATCCTAAAATGGGAGAATATGTAAAATCAATAGGGATCATTGCGTAATCCAAAAGTACTGATAAAAATGACGTAGAGCTTCCATGATAATAGAGGAATCTTGTATAACGCCATGATGTGTTTTTTTGGATCCACCTCGTATTGTAGTTTCCAAAGCAACACTCCTTCGAGGGAAGGGGGAGAAATCTTTGTAAGTCTTGGTAGTATCAGATTGGAAGAAATAAAGGAGACATCTCCGTTTTGGATCATCATGCACGCTTTGGAGCGGCTATCTACTAGGTTTTTAAGGACCAAGAGTTTATCTAGTCTCATCAGTTTCCAGTAATGTCATTATAGTCTGCATTGTAAACCCAGCTTCTTCAAGCAGTTCTGCTCGTGATTTTTGTGGAGAAAAACCTTCTTTTAATCCAATAGAGGCTACTTTGCATGAAAGGTTCGGGATCGAATTCAGGTGATTTTTAACCAAAGACGCAAATCCTCCTACCTCAATGCCATCTTCAAGGATTACCATTCTACTGCATTGAGAAGCAATTTTCTCAAACATACTTTGATCAAATGGCTTGATAAATCGAGCATTTATGATTCCAACGGACAGATTTTTGTCTGCCATTTTTCGTCGTACTTTGCGGCACAGATTCTCAAAAGGACCTACGTAGACTATATATGCATCTTTTCCTTTTTCTAAACAAACAGATTTTCCCAATTGGATAGGAGGAGATTGATCAATGCTTTGAGTTTTTTCTTTAGGAAATCGGATAAAAGTAGGCATAGTGCAATTTTCTAGCGCCCATCGGATCATAGCTTTAAGTTCTGTGCCATTTGTAGGTGCCATGATGGTGACGTTAGGCAATGGCAATAGGAAAGAAATATCAAAGCTTCCTTGATGGGTTGGCCCATCGGCAGATACTGCACCAGCTCTATCAACAGCAAAAATAACAGGTTCGGATTGAATACAGCAGTCGTGAATGACCTGATCAAAAGCTCTTTGAAGAAATGTTGAATAGATGCCTACGATCGGTTGGAATTTTTTATGTGCTAAACCTGCTGCGGTCGATACAAGACATTGTTCTGCTATTCCAACATCTAGGAAACGAGTAGGATATCGGTTGGCAAAAGAAATCATATGCAAACCTTCGCTCATAGCTGCTGTAAGAGCAATCATACGAGGATGTTTTTCTGCATTGTCCAGAAGAGCTTCTCCAAAAAAAGAAGAAAAGGTTTTTTTGTTTTCTGCAACTCGAATACATTCTTTTTCCATAACAAATGGGGGGGAGCTATGAAATTGAGTACTATTATTCTCAAAATGGGAATACCCCTTCCCTTTTTTTGTTACAACATGGATTAAACAAGGTTTATTCTGTTTTCGTATTTGACGGAATATTTCACTTAATACTTCGATGTTATGACCATTGTAAGGTCCAAAATATGTAATCCCAAATTCTTCGAAAATAGACCGAGGTATAAAAAACTTTTTCATGGCCATTTTCGTTCGTTCTAGAAAAGATAAAATGTTTTTTCCGGGAATTCCCATTTTACTGAGTTGGCTTTTTGTTCGATTGTTAATGATTCGGTAGAATATGCTATTACGTAGACGGTCTAATTCATGAGAAAGATATCCTACATTCTTTGATATGGACATTTCATTGTCGTTCAGGACAATGGTAATAGGTAATTTATGATGACCAATACAATTAATGGCTTCGAAATTTTCACCACTTGTAAAAGAACCATCTCCAACAATTGCTATTGTGTGAGAGGGGTCTTGTAGAATTTGTTTGGCATATGCGAATCCAAATGCGATCGATAAAGATGTTCCTGAATGCCCTGCAATGAACTTGTCGCAAGAGCTTTCGTGAATATTTGGATAACCACTGATACCTTCTTTGCAACGAAGTGTTTGAAATTGATCCCATCTCCCCGTTAAGAGCTTGAAGGGGTAACATTGATGACCGACATCAAAAAGAAAATCGTCCTTTTCGGGGTGAAACACCTTTAGTAAAGCTACCGTAAGTTCTACTACACCTAAATTCGAAGATAGATGACCACCATTCTTTGAAACTGCTTCGACAATTTTTATACGAAGATCATTGCAAAGAGATTGTAATTCCGATGAAGACATGGAGGGTATAGAAGAATAGTGCATATTATTGAATTTGATGGCGTAACCATTGAAAGATATCTAGAAATTTCTGTTTATGCTGGATAGATGCCTTTGAAATCAAGGATTCTGCAGCATCTAACTCGCTATGGAATAGTTGGAGTATGTCACTTTGAGAAAAGAGTTGAAAAGCATTTGACTTTTCATGCTTATTCTGTCGGTCATGATAGTCATCTGTTATCTGAAAAGCATTCCCAAAGTGCAGTCCTATTGTTTCAAACAATTCAATTGTTTTTTCTGGTTGTTCCGCACAAATGCAGCCCATCATAAAAGCTGCAGAGAAAAGAGCGGATGTTTTGTGTTGAATAATGCTGAAAAATGTTTTCTGTGTAATTTCAAAAGCGCTTTCTTGATAACATTCCATTGCTTGCCCCTCGATCATACCGATCAGTCCACCTTTTTGACTTAAAACATGGACAAGGTGTAAAGATGAAGCAGGCGACAGAGTTTCTGCTGGGATAGAAGAGAGGATTTGAAATGCAAACGCAAAAAGTGCATCTCCCGTCAATAGTCCAATATCTTCTCCGTAGAGAGCGTGCGTGGTTTTTTTACCTCGGCGATATTCATCATTATCCATGCAAGGTAAATCGTCATGAACAAGAGAGAAGCTGTGTATCAATTCAAGAGCACAAGCAGCCTCTAATGCAGCCTTGTTTGATGCAGAAGAAAAAGCCTCAAATGTATTAAGAACAATTACCGCTCGAAGCCTTTTTCCGCCTGAAAAAATACTATGTTCCATAGGGGCATATAAAACGGATAAAGACTTCATAGTTGAAATTAACTCCAGCAAACGATCCTGGATAATATTCTTTTTATGAAGCCAATCTTGAGTAAATGCATTATCCATTTTTGATCTCCTCTGCGGGAGGATATACTTCATGCTGACGATATTTTCTAAAAATAGAACCCAGTATCCCATTTACAAATTTCCCAGAAGGAACTCCACCATATATTTTCGCCAACCGAATCGCCCTGTCGATAATGATTCCAGTTTTCATAGATGGTTCAAAAAGGAGTTCATAAACTCCTATGCGGAGAATGATTTTATCAATCAACATGACTCGCTCAACTTTCCAATTGTTTAAGTGTTCTGTCATTATTTTATCAATTTTCTCTTTATTTTTGTAGATGTTTTCAGCAATAATGATCGGAGCATCTCCAAAGTCAATATGGTTTTCTTGTGCAATATCTTCTTCAATACGACTGTTTAATGTAGAAATGGAAGTACTATGAAATTCCTTTTGATATAGAAGAATCAATATTCGTTCATGCAATCGTTGGTTAAAATGTGCTTCCAAATTCTGTGTCATATTAGGATATTGAAACTCTCTCTAGATAATCTTTTGTTCTAGTGTCAACTCTGACTATGTTTCCTTCTTCAATAAACAAAGGAACCTGTATGACAACACCCGTTTCTATGGTTGCAGGTTTACTCCCGCCTTGGGCAGTATCTCCTCGAAGTCCTGGATCGGTTTGCACAATTTTAAATTCCATGCTGGCAGGGAGTTCGATTCCAATTGGACGATCTTCGTAGAAAAGCATATCAACGGTTGAATTTTCAAGTAAGAAGTCAGCTTCTTCCTTGCATTCTTCTTCAGTAAGGTGATATTGTTCGAAACTTTCTTGATCCATAAAAATAAAACCATTATCTTTGTATAGATACTGCACTTTTTTGTTCTGTAAGTAGGCGTCTTTTATTTTTTCATCTGGTCGAAACGTTTTTTCCATCGTGCTTTTTTGTTTTAGACTACGCATTTTGACACGAACAAATGGAGAACCTTTTCCAGGTTTAATGTGTTCAAATGAAGTAACGACCCACAATTGATCTTCATATTCGCATGCTTTCCCTGGCCGGAGCTCGTTAGCTGTTATCATGATTACCTCCAAAGGAGTAGATTCTTTTCAGAGCATTATTATATCAATAAACACGATATATGGAAAAGAGGAAATTTACTATTTCGTAATGATTTCTTTATCTCATTATGGTTTAATATCAAATACTAGAAATAGAAACTTTCAGAATAAACTTTCAGAAGGGAGTTACTGCATGGTATCAAAAGAAAGATCTGATCAGAGTACGTCTGAAAAGAGAGACAAAGATCAGAAGATAAAACCAAAAGAAAGAACACCAGGTGTCTGGTATCTTATTGCGGGACTGGTTGCTATTTGCTTTATGATCATAGGATCTTCAAACATTTTTCCAGGTGTTGAAAATCAACTACCAGTAATTTACAACACAGCACTTACTTTATGTTTATCCTGTATAGGACTAGGGCAGATCAGTTTTATGATTCTAGGGAGTATGTTTTTTGCCTTTCTAGTATTCATGCTTTTGTATGGCTTAACAAAACATGATAAACCAGGAGATTGCAGATGAAATCGAAAGAAATACGAAAAAAGAATACCAAAATTCTACATGCCGTCCAATGGATTGGCTTTATCTTTGCCACGTTTGGATTTTATTGGCTTGCAACGCTGAATCCGATTTATTTAAAACGTTTCCCAATGCCCTGGATGGTTTGTTGGTCGGATCCATTAACACCTGGAGCTTGTCCAGCTGGCACTTTACAACATTTCTTAACCATTGGAGGTGGGGCAATCCCCTTCTTTGCCATAGGCATGTTAGCCTTGATTGGTGTTTTCTTCGGTAGAATGACATGTGGCTGGCTATGTCCATTTGGTCTTTTACAAGATCTCACCTACAAAATGAAAAAATATGCAAAAATAATCGTTTTGATCGTTCTAGCAGTCATTATTGGGTATCTTTGTTGGACTGCTCCAATGTTTTCCGGTTATATTAGTCCTCGAACAGGAAATTTTACAAGCTTATCCTTACGAGATTTATGGGCTTATGAAAGATACTCCAAGTTTTGGACTTTTTTAATTGTGCACATTCTGCTTTTTGCCGCGTTGTTTTCATTATTTTTCTTTAAGTTTAAAAAATTCACAATCAGCAATAAATTAGGAAACTGGGGTCGGGCTTTCTTTTTTATCGTTCCTTTCATTTTGTTACCTCTTCTGGTTTCAGATCCGCATTTAGCTACTCGAGGACCTTGGTTCTGCAAAATCTGTCCTGCTGGAACTGTGTTTGCAGCAATTCCACAGTTTCTCATAAACGCTCTCCCAAAAAGTAGCTTTCCTTTCTTAGGATTACCACAGGGATCACCCTTTATTCCTTATGGTATGTCTAGCTACCAAGATATTCGAAGCATGGGACAGGCCATGTTTGCCATTAAGATATCCATGCTCGTTCTGCTTTTGTGGGTGACTACATTATCAAAAAGAGTTTTTTGCAAGTTTGTATGCCCGATTGGAACTTTTTTCTCTTTTTTCACTTATTTTTCTTCTATTCGTATTATCGTGGACAAAGAAAAATGTCGTGGCGAGAGCTGTAATATTTGTAAAGCTGTTTGTCCTATGGATATCAAGATATATGAAGAAGGATCACTATCTCATTGTATTGGATGTCTAGAATGCGTTAATCGATGTCCTCATGAAGCAGCTCAAATCATCCGACCTTCCTATTTCAATTTCCTTATCCCTCGATCTCGATATACCATTGCCACAGTACCCTCTCCAACAGATAACTCTCAAGCTTCTACTCAATCCTAATGTAACGAATCATATATGAAATTTCGCTTTGCACCATCTCCTACGGGCTCTATCCATGTAGGAAGCGCCCGTGTGGCTATACTAAATTTCTTGTTTGCACAGCATTATCATGCAGATCTTGTTTTACGAATTGAAGATACGGATATGGAAAGGTCTACAAATGAAAGCGTTCAGGATATCCTACAGACACTTCAGTGGTTAGGAATTTCTTTTCAAGAAGGTCCTTATTATCAAAGCCAACGAACATATCTATATCAAAAATACATACAAGTTTTGCTAGATAGAAATCAAGCATACCGCTGTTTTTGTTCTTCTCAAGATTTGGAAGATATGCGTCAAAAACAGATAGAAAGGCATGAACCTACCGGGTATGATGGTACATGTAGCCATTTACCAGAAGAAATAGTGCAAAAGTATATGTCTGATGAAAAACCATATGTGGTTCGGCTACGCGTTCCGAATCGAATTTTGGAATTTCAGGATTTGATTAAAGGAACTGTGGCTTTTGATGGGTCTTTGATTCCAGATTTTGTCATTGCCCGGCAAGATGGATCTCCCACCTATCAACTAGCTGTTGTTGTAGATGATTATGAAATGGGCATTACACATGTAATTCGCGGAGAAGATCATGTATCGAATACTCCAAAACAGATAGCAATCTATCAAGCTTTAGATTTACCTCTTCCCCAGTTTGCCCATATACCTTTAATGATCGGACAAGATCGTTCAAAGTTAAGCAAGCGTCATGGAGATACATCCATCAATGCATACCGAGAGAAGGGTTACCTTTCCAGTGCACTTCTTAATTATTTTGCACTACTAGGTAATTCTCATCATCCTAATCAAGAGATTCAGAACATTCAGGACGTGATTGAACAATCCTGTTTTGAAAACCTATCCAGGTCACCTTCTATGTTTGATCTCAACAAACTAACATGGATGAATCATTGGTACATCCAAAATCTACCCCAAGAAATTTTTCTACATATGGTCGAACCTTTTACAGATGCTATTCCACTTCCAGGTTCTACCGTTCAGAAAATTGCTCTCTTATCGCAGTCACAAATGAAAACGCTCCAGTCTATACAAGATATTTGTATACCGTTTGTTCAGTATCAAATTGATTGGTCGGAGAAGAATGTACAGAAGCTACTAAAAAAATCTGGATTAATCCTTTTTTTGGAACAGTATTTGGAGTCTTTGCAAAAACTAGAGGAATATTCGATTTCTCAACTTGAGGAAGAATTTGAAAACCTACTTACAAACTGGGATATAAAAAAAAGAGATGCTATTCAAATTATTCGCTTTGCTGTCACTGGTAAGTTGATTTCTCCACCTCTTTTTGATACTTTATTCTTGGTTGGACAACAAGAAAGTATAGAAAGAATGAATCAATTTATACAGGAAGTATCATGCCAGAGACAAGAAATCCGAACGGAAAAGATGTAAAAAAACAGAAGAAATCTCGGTGGAGAAGATTTTTTAAATGGTTTGGAATCATTGTCGGCATCTTGTTTGTATTGGGAGTGGTTGCTTTTTTTGTTGTAAAAAACCGATTAGAAGTATCTCTACCTAGTATTAAAGATATTGCAGAAAATCCTCCCGTTGCATCTCAGATTTTCGATCGTCATGGTCGATTTATTGCTAGTGTTCAACTGGATGAATATCGCATTAGTGTCCCTATCTCAGAAATTTCTCCCTACATTCAAAAAGCTGTTGTTGCTTCTGAAGATGAACGTTTTTATCATCATACCGGATTTGACTTGATTGGAATTGCACGAGCTTTTTATCACAATATCAAAGAAGGAGGTATTGGTCAGGGAGGTTCCACAATTACCCAACAACTAGCTAGGGATTTGTTTCTTAGTCTAGAAACTTCTTATGTTCGTAAGGTTAAAGAAATATTGCTAGCTCTGGAGCTGGAAAAAAAATATACTAAAGATGAAATCCTGGAATCCTTTTTAAACTATCAGTATTTTGGTCCCAGCCCTTCTGGCAGATGCTTTGGGGTTGAAGCAGTTGCACGGAATTTTTTTGGAAAGCATAATCGAGATGTTACATTAGCCGAAGCAGCCATTATTGCGGGTACCTTAGATGCTCCTTCCCTACGTTCTCCATGGTATGATCCTGAAAATGCGATGAACCGAGGAAATCTTGTACTAGATAAAATGCTCCGCAATAGCTTTATTACCGAAGAAGAATATAACGCAGCATATATTCAGGGTATTCAGCAAGATATCCCCAAGGTTTCTCAAAAAACACCCGGGATTGTATATTTAGGCTCTTTTTCTGCGGAAACAAAAACAGAATCAAAATATTATTTTGTTGATTACATCAGAGAAGAAGTGCAAAAACTGTTTCCTGAAGGCGAAAAAGCCTTATTGCACGATGGTTTGAAGATTTATACAACATTGGATGTTCGCGTTCAAGATATTGCCGATGAAGCAATGGAGAAAATTTTTTCCGAAGCAGAAAAAAAGGGTCAGTTTAACCCAAACTTAAAAGATGTATTTAATGTTGTTCAACCTCAAGGTCAACTTGTTGTACTTAAACCTGATTCTGGTGAAATATTGGCAATGGTTGGAGGTCGTGATTACGCGAACACAAAATTCAACCGATGCACTGCATTACGACAGCCAGGCTCCTTATTTAAACTTTTTGACTACACCACTGCAATTGAATCGGGAGTATGTGGTACAGGAACAATTATAACCAGTGAATCGTTCCAAATGCAAGACAATGAAAGTGTATGGGTTCCTGAAGAATGGACAGATGGGGATACTTTTTTTGGACCACTTACTGTAAGAATGGCCCTAGTAAAGTCATCAAATATTTGTGCAATTCGTGTTGCACAATGGTCTGGATGGTCTCGTGTAGCATATTATGCTGAAAAAATGGGTATTCAACGATCAGTTCTGCCTGTTCCGTCTATGGCTATAGGAAGTTTAGAAGTTAGCCCTATTGAAATGGCGACAGCCTTTGGGGTTTTAGCGAATGAAGGATTACGCACTGATCCAATCAGCATAACCAAAATAACTACCCACAACGACCGAACTCTTTTCATTTATGAAAGATTTCCCATTCGAGTGATTCATGAAAGCTCCTCTGTTTTGATGAACGACTTGTTTCAGTCTGTTTTTCATAACACTGCTGGTTCTGCAGTACCTTTTGATGCTGCAGGAAAAACGGGAACTGCCGAGGATTTTTTAAGCGGTTGGTTTACCGGTTATACTCCAGACATTGTCGCTTGTGCATGGGTTGGGCGTGATAGTGCTGAAGTAAAAGTCCCCAATGCTCGCATCTGGGGATCTTCTTTTGCTGCTCCTATTGTGAAAGAATTTCTAAATCAGTTGTACAAGGCTCAGTCTTCTCCAAGCTGGAATTCCTCTGTTTATATCAAGAAAACTCCCTTCAAAAATACCAGTGAAGATATTGTAGGAGCCATGTTATGTAAAACTACCGGGTTGCTTGCCAACAATTTCTGTCCGGAAGAATTACGTACTGAAAGTCGTTACCGACAAGGTTATTTGCCATCATATTATTGCAATGTTCATCAAGAACAATTTGTTGTAGTTAATATATGCCCTCTATCCGGTAAAGTTGCGGGTGAATGGTGCAAAAACCCTATTGAAAAAAGATTCCTGAAAGGAACAGAACCAAAAGATATTTGTGATGTTTGTAAAATACCCCTTGAATTAGAAATGTTCACCGGTATTATTGAAGAAGATAAGTCCTATCAAGTAGGAAAGCCTGTTGAAATGCACTTTAAAATAAATGAGCACTTAGGCAATCGAATAGAAATCTATATTAATAATCGAAGGGAAGTCATTCTTTCTAAAGAACCTTGGTTTTACGAATGGATACCAAAACAAGTAGGAGAAAACAAGATTATTGTAATTCTTCGAGACCAAGAAACATTTTTGTATCAACTGAATGTCAATGTGGATATACCAGAATAACTCTTACCACAAATCCACGAAGAAAAACGGGAATTTGCTTCATAAAGTTCTCATTATTTTTCTTTCGTTTTTTTGCATTGTAGTCTTAGCCGCTGTTTTTTTCTTCGTCAAAATTTATAATCAGTATGCAAAAGAACTTCCAAAGTCAGAAGACATTGTTATTACTCGAGAAGAATCATCCAGCGTATATGATCGTGATGGAAATTTACTAAAGGTCTTGTATATCACAGAACAAAGGCTATATGTCCCATTGAAAGATATATCAAAAGCAGCACAAAATGCGATTGTTGCTTCTGAAGACGAAAGGTTTTTTCTTCACGAAGGAGTTGACCTCCGGGCAGTTCTTCGTGCAGTATATGTGAATTTTCTTTCTGGAGATTTATCAGAAGGTGGTTCTACAATCACCCAACAACTAGCAAGAAATGTTTTTCTAGGACAGGAAAAGACTTTTACCAGGAAACTTAAAGAAATGATCTTGTCATTAAGAATAGAGTCTGTGTATAAAAAATCAGAGATTTTAGAAATGTATCTAAATCAGTGCTATTTTGGGGAAGGTTGTTACGGTGTTGAGACTGCAGCTAGAAAGTATTTTAACACACAAGCATCTGAACTTGATATCGCTCAATCTTCAATATTGGCGGCAGTTCTCCCTTCTCCTTCTACATTGAATATCTATAACTCTTTTGACCAAGTTAAGCTTCGGCAAAAGGTAGTTCTTCAAAAAATGGTAGCCAATGAGTTTATTACTCAAGAAGAAGCTGATCATGCATACCAAAAAAAGATATCAGTTTTTGAAGGTGTTGGCATTAAGAATAACGATATTACTATTGAAAATGGTCTTGATTACTTTATCGATTACGTTGAAGAATATGTTATTGACCAGCTATCTGCTGATGAGTTATACAAAGGTGGATTGAAAATTTATACGACGATTTCTCAGCCAGTCCAAAAAGCCTGCTACGATGCCATGCAACAAGTATTTATGGAAGGCGAATCAAGTGGAGTTTTACCAAAAGAACGATATGACTCGTTACATGTAATTCAACCGCAAGGGGCAGTTGTCGCTCTTGATCCACAAACAGGAGAAATCTTGGCAATGGTGGGAGGTCGAGATTATGAAAACACGAATTATAATCGCTGTTTGGCCTCCAGACAACCAGGATCTAGTTTTAAAGTGTTTACTTATACTGCGGCCATTGATCGAGGTATAGTAGCTCCAGAAAGTCGAAGAGTGAGTGAATATATAAATATCGATGGGTGGGAACCTAAAGAATGGTCTGGTAGTTATTTTGGAGCGATGTCAATTGAACGAGCGATTCAGATTTCTTCCAATATTGTGGCTGTTAAAGTTGCTATGGAAACTGGTTTGAATGCGGTTATTGAATATGCCAAAAATATGGGCATACAAACAGACCTTCTAGCAGTTCCTTCAATCACACTCGGATCAGTTGATGTTCGACCGATTGATATGGCATCTGCTTTTGGAACAATTGCTAACAATGGAAAACACGTAGAACCTGTTGGTATTATGAAAATTGTAAAATCTGGAAATGTCGACCCCATTGTTGTTCATGAACCAAATGCAAATCAGGCTGTTTCTCCTCAAGCAGCATGGATTATGACTCAATTATTACAAAAGCCTATATCACCAGGGGGTACAGCTTCTTCCATCCGAGTTCCAGGCATACATATGGCTGGAAAAACTGGTACTACAGAGAATTATAAAGATGGATGGTTTGTTGGTTTTACCAAGGGAATTTCTATTGCTACTTATATTGGTTCTGACACAAAAGAAGTTGATCTATCGTATATTCGAAACTACGGTTCCGATTTTGCTGGACATATTTTCAAAAAGGTTATTCAAGCTGTTTATCATTCTTCCTTTCCGGGATCATTTCGAAATGAACCTTGGGAAAAACCAGAAGGAATTGTATCGATCAAAATCTGCAATGAAACAGGCCGAAGAGCTAACAGCACTTGTCCTTATCATTGGGAAACTCGTATAAATGGACTCTACCCTTTGTTCTGTAGCAAACAACATATCTACGAAGAAGAAAAAGATAAAGAAAAAGAAGAAGATTTTTCAACAGACTCCGAAAAAGACCCATCAAAAGAGAGTTCTGACACGAAAGAAAATAGCAATCAACCACCCTCCCCTACTATTCCTAAAGATCCATCTACAGATAATGACAAGGCACCAACAGAACCCAATCATTCCTTTCAAAAACCTTTTATCTCAGACACAGGCGATTTCTCTATCAGTTTTTCTTCTCAAATCGTTCAAACCAACACACCTATCACCATTGAGTTCTCAGTGTGGGATCCTCATGGAGATAGTATTGAATTATACATTAACGGTTCTTTAATAGCTATTTTAAACGAATATCCATATCGTTACACATATTTACCTCAAATGTCAGGAGAAAACATGGTGCAAGTTCTTTTGCGTGATTCATCCCATGGTATTCTTGGCAACAAGATTATCCCTGTATATGTTTTTGCGAAGTAGTTCTTATTCGAGATCCGGAATGTTTATCGTAATAGAAGGGATTGATGGCTGTGGAAAATCAACACAAATTCAATGGTTACAACGGTGGTTGCAACAAGAAGACACTGCTTTTTGGATAACAAAAGAACCAACAGACTCAATGATTGGTGAAGTGATTAACGCTTCACTAAAATATCATCAAAACCAGTATTCTCCTCTTGTTCAATTGCTGCTTTTCACTGCCGACCGTTTACATCATGTTGATAAAATTAACACCTACTTAGAAAAAGGGATACATGTGATTTGTGACCGTTTTTTAGACTCTACATATGCATATCAGGCTTCTACAGATTCATTGAAGGAAGTTTTTTCATTTCACGAAAAAACAATATTGGAAAAATGCAAACCTGATATTACATTGTTTTTAGATGTACCCATTGATATTGCAATAGGAAGAGTGTATCAAAGAGGTGCTATTGAGTGTTTTGAGAATCAAAAATTTTTACAATCAGTTCGAGAACGTTATTATGAAAGAATTCAAAAAAATCCACAGTGGTATCAAATGATTGATGGAAATACTACACCTCAGATTGTTTTCTCCAAAATTCAGGATATTTTGTTACAATATATGAAAGGAGACAAGTAATGAAGCTGTTGATCTCAATCATTCAAGAAGAAGATACAAAAAATGTTGTTGACATTTTACTGAATGATGGTTTTAAGGTAACCAAATTACGAAGCATGGGTGGATTTTTAGAAGTTCACAACACCATTTTGATATCTGTTGTTGAAGAAAAATGTGTGGACAAATACCTCGAAATCATCAAAAAAAACTGTAAGAGTAGACAGCGTTTTGTTGAAAACCTTCCCCTTAATATTCTTGAAGGAAGTCCAGGGTATACTTTGCCAGTGAAAGTAACGGTTGGTGGAGCTCAAGTTTATATCATCAACTTGGATGATTACAAAAAGTTTTAATGAGTTTAAAAAACCAAACTATTGGGCACTATGATTTAAAAAAATCCTTGTTGCGATATTTACGAAGAAGTCCACAAACTAATACTCTTCTGTTCTCCGGTCCACCTGGTTCGGGGAAAAGTTTTTTTCTCAGAGCATTTGCCCAAGATTTTTTATGTGAATCTTCTTTAGAATTTTCATGTGGAGTATGCGCCAGCTGTAAAAGTTTCCATATGGATAATCCTCCTGACTTTAAGGAGTACAATAAAGAAAAAGGGTTGTTGAAAATTCAACAGGTGCGCGACCTTCAGAAAGATGCATTTCTACATCCTGTTTATGGGAAAAAAAAACTGATCGTGTTATATGAAGCAGACGCAATGACATTAGAAGCAGCCAATGCTCTATTAAAGATTCTAGAAGAACCAAATCGTTCGACATGTTTTATTTTAGAAACTAGTAAACCCGATAAAATTTTAAGCACGATCCGTTCTCGATCTATAGCATTTCGTTTCACGCCATATTCAAATGAAGATATAAGTGCTATTTTAGAATCGACCAATCAAGTAGTAGATCCAGATTTACTTCATTTGATCTCCTCTTTATCTAATGGAAATGCTCATAGAGCCTTTGAATTACTAGATCAAGAGTTTTTTTCCAAGCGAAATGAATATTGTAAAAAATTTATCACGGTACTATCAGAAGAAAATACCATACCAGAATTCCCAAAAAGAATGGAAAAAGATGAAATGTTACATTTTTTGTTGGAGGCTCAATCATTAATTGAAGATATTCTCTGTTACTCTTTTAACCGTTCAGAAAGAGTAAAGAATGTTGACCAACTAATCAATATTCAGGCGATAGCAGAAAAGTGGGATCCACAAGCAATGATAAAATTGCAAGATCTTTTACTTTCATGCGAAGCAGTCCTAGACTCTTCTATAGTCCAATACAATAAGCATATGTTGAAACTGATGATGGATTGTAAAACAGTTCTTTTTGAAAGAAAATTGTAACACTTCATCACAATGATGGGTATACTAGTTGTATACTCTTTTTACAAAAGGAGCCCATAATGAAAAAACAAACCATGTTTTCTATGGTTTTGGTTGTATTTGTTTTTTTTGCTGCTATTTTCCCGTTAACTGCAAAAGGGAGTACTGAACGAATTAGTTTATCTTTTTATTCTGATGTTTGTTCTACTACTCAACTAATCCCAGTCGTGATAGAATTTCAAGAACCTTGTTCTTATCGATATATACGTGACTTTTTTCACATTTCTTCTATGTTTCAAACTGAAACCGTGACAAAAAAACAGTATGAAATTACATTGCTGGCAAATCAACTTTTTTACATTCAGAAATGGCAGAAGCAAGGAATTGGAATTTACGTTGACCACTATATTACACATGTGATGAATGCAATTGTTGGAGAAGTCCGTGGAATCGATTTAAAACGAATAATTGAGGACTCTTCGGTTAAATATGTCTTTGACAATCGTATTGAATATTATCCCAATCGATCAATTGCTGCATATACTACACAAGTCGAAAAACTACGCGAAGAATTTCAATATATGGGTAAAAATATCCGAGTCGGTATTCTTGACTCTGGTCTTGATAGGACCCATCAGGATTTTAGCCTTAATCTTGCTGATGCAAATATTATAGACGAAAATGGGTATGTAAAACAATCTCGTGTTTGCATCGGAGAAGACTTTGCTGATGGAGATTCAGATTGGCATGACGATCTTCCTGCTGGGATGCATGGTCATGGTCATGGAACTCATGTTGCTGGAATTGTTGGCGGAAATTCTTGGATACATGATGATTCTATGGGGATGGCTCCAGAAGTTGAATTCTGTGTTTACAAAGTTTTTTCAAAAGAAGCATCTGGGGCTAGAAATGTTTTAGCAGCTATTGATCGAGCTTTTACCGATGAATGTGATATTATTAACATGTCTCTTGGACACAGTGGTGGTTCTGCTAAAGGTTCTTCCTATTACACATCACTGACGGAGAACGTCAAGGAAGCAATCGAAAGTGGAGCATTCTTTGTTGTTGCTTCTGCAGGAAACGATGGAACTAGAGGAAGAAAGCTGAACTTTTCTGCGGGTTCTCCTGCTAGTACATATGAATTCTTAAGCGTCGCTGCTTCCAATGATCGTCCTTTCGAAACCTTTCTTGTCTCTTACGAGGGAGAAGAACGAAGTATAAATTATACATTGTCCCCTCACTGTGGACCTTTCACGAATGACATTTTACAACAATCTATTATTCCATGTGGGCTTGGGAAAAAGGAAGATATTCCCGATGGTGTTCAAGGCAATATCGCCCTTATCGAAAGAGGCGGGATGACTTTCCGCGAAAAAATGGACAATGCAAAAGAAAAGGGAGCTGTTGCTATTATACTTTACAATCATAGTGCTGGATTAATAACTCCGGCTCTTACCACTGGCGACGAGACAATAGAAGAAATTGATCCTATTCCCGTATGCATGATTTCAAAAATCGACGGTCATTGGATCTTATATCATATTGAAGATGAGTTTGAAATCCGACTTAAAGAAGGAAGGCAGATGACTATTGCTACCTTTTCTTCTTCGGGACCAACCGTTGATGGATTTTTCAAGCCAGAAATTACTGCTCCCGGAACAGCCATTCTATCTTGTTTTCCTAAAAATACATATGCCAAGGCCGGAGGGACATCAATGTCAGCCCCTGTGATCAGTGGGCTTAGTGCGATTATGAAAGAAGTGCACCCTCAGTGGAATCTAATGCAAATGAAATCAGCATTTATGAATACAGCTGAAATTCTGATTAATCCTTTAACAAATCATCCCATTGCACTCTCTATGCAAGGTGCAGGAGAAGCTCGTTTGGAAAATGCATTGAGTACCCCCGCTTTTATAGAACCACAAGCATGTATTGTTCAGCCTTCTGTCGTCCAACCCCAGGGAGTTTCTGGTGGTAAACCTGTTTTATTTACGGTCTATAGCAATTCGGATCAAACTGTCACCTTCCAATTGTCAACCGAAATCTTTGCTCTTATGCCTCAGGAAGAATTTCCTTTCACTGTAACATTTGATAAAGAGATCATTACAATCCAACCCGGGGAAAAAGAAACCTTTTCGGTCCAATTCAATATTGACGAAAACTCATCCCCAAGAGATCACTATGACGGATTGGTATGGCTACAAGATGAATTACTAGAACAAGAATTACATATCCCTTTTATTGTGTATCCTCAAGGCATTCAAAGTATTGATTCCCCTATAACCAATTTGCTTGTTGAACCAAAGGAGTGGGATTATTCTTCTGATTCAGTTGATCCACTGAGAATTGGTTTCTATTTGCACTCAGGGACAGAACAAAGTATCGATGGAGAGACAAATTATAACAATTTTGCCAATGTGATGGTCTCCTTGGTGGATGAATCCGGACAAGAATGGGCTCTTATTGATACTCCCTCCTCACTTCTTGCAGGGGATTATTATTATTTTGAATGGCCGGGGAAAACAAGAACAGGAGCTTTCCGCTTGTTTGATGGAAAGTTTTACATCAAGATTACTTTAGACGGATTTGTCTATAAAAACAAAGAACTTGTTCGAGAAATATCTTATGACTCTACGTCTAAGGATAAAGATAAAGTTCATTTTGAAGTTCAAAATTCCCCCGTCCCGCTACCTGAAAATATTATTATTTCGGCGAAACGATTGTACCATATTGATGAAACCATAGATATGAAACTTCTATTAGAAGAGGCAGATCAGCTGAATGGTATCAGTTTTACCTATCGGTATGATGCTGCTGCTTTGGACTTTCAAGGGATTACCTATGGTCACGACATAACGCCATGCGAGCAAGATCAGTTTGTTGTTGATCATGATATTGATCATGGAATCATTCAATTCAGTATTCTTCAAGAAGAAGGGAAGTGGAGTGGCGAGTTTTTACATATTGTTACGCTTCGTTTCACTCTGAAAGAAAGCGGAAAACCACTTCTATTTGATTTCACAGAAGGCTATATTTATCAGCAAGGAACTGAATCAGGCCGACTAAAAGCCTTTTATCCGGAGATAAAAGGAACGAGAAGAACGAATTATTTATTATGTGACTTAAATGAAGATCGAGTTGTGGATAGATACGATTTTATTGAGTTTCAGAAATACTTTGATAGCTATTATAGCGACGAGAATTACAATGAACTATGTGACTTTAATCAAGATCATCGAATTCAAATTGAAGATTTGATCATTCTAGGATCTGAATATGTTCAAAATTAGGTGGTATGTATGAAGAATGTGTTTTTTTCTCTCTTAGTTGCAATTTGTATTACCGGATTATCAATTGCCCCAGCACAAGGAACAGTTTTCAATAGTGAAAACAATGGGGAGGTCTTTATTGATCAAGCTGTTATGCAACAGCAAAGTGATTCATCTCTAGTGGCAGTGATTGTTGAACTGTCACAACCTTGCTTGGTTCAGCAAAGTAATCAGTATTCCACCGTGGCTTCATTTTATAAGTCCAACCAAGATTTTATACTGGATTTTTCTCTTGAACCGGCAATTGTATCACAGCAAAATAAATTCTTGTCATATCTTTCTCAAGAAGGTATTAGCTATCAGAACGAAGAGAAAAACTGTACCATAATTGCAAATTCACTTGCTTTAAAAGTGAAAGGTACAGATATTGATCGATTGGCAGCAAGCCCTGGAGTGTCCAAAATATGGTCCAATGAAATTCAGTTTTATCCTACTCGTTATACAGCAGCCCAAACAACTCATGCTATTGATGCATGGAAAGGGATAGGCAAAAATATCGGCGTGAAAGGAACTGAAGTTAAAGTAGGTGTTATTGACACTGGATTGGACACGACGCATGATGATTTTCAAAAAAGAGTAAAAGGTGGATATGACTACGGCGATAATGATCCCGACTTCAATGATAGAGTTGGTCACGGAACACACGTTGCGGGCATTATTGGCGGAAAATCAGAAAGAAGCAAATTTAATATTGGAATTGCTCCTGATACCTTTTTGTATATCTATAAAGTCTTTTCTTCTTCTTCTCCTGGAGCAAATCCTCAGAATATCATCAAGGCTGTAGATCAATCTATCAGAGATAAATGCGATGTAATCAATATGTCATTGGGTCATGAAAGTGGAGAACCTGCCACTTCCAATGGATATTATGCAGATAGCATACGCAATGCGAATAAAACTGGTGTTATGGTTGTTGTAGCTGCCAGTAACGAAGGATCTCGAGGGAAAAAACAGAAGTATGCAATTGGTTCCCCTAGTACAATCGATGTCTGTCTTAGTGTTGCAGCTACAGATGATCGCCCTGAACTTAGTTTTTATGCTTCTGCAAATGGTGAAAAACGAAGAATAGCTTCAAAGTTGGCACAATATTCTCCAAATTTTACTAGTCAACACTCAAATCTTGAATTAGTAGACTGTGGTTATGGTAAACCAGAAACCATTCCCGATGAAGTCCAAGGTAAAATTGCTATTTTACAGCGAGGACCTAAAAATTCTCAAATGACGTTTAGGGAGAAAATGGACAATGTACGAGATGCCGGAGCGGTTGCTCTGATTATCTATAATTATCAAGGAGAACAATCCATATCACCCGATATAGCCACGCAAGATGAAGATCCGTCAAGAATTGAATTCATACCAACCTGTATGATTTCCTTTAACGATGGTCAATGGTTACTAGACAATACTGATTGTGTCAGTTTTGATTTTTCTCAAGGTGTTGGAACAGTTATGTCTACCTTTAGTTCACAAGGTTCAGGGTCAGATGGTTGGTTTAAACCAGAAATTGCTACACCTGGAACTGACATTATCTCGACTGTACCCAGAAATTCATATGCTTCGGGTAGTGGTACATCAATGGCTTCCCCAGTGATGGCAGGATTAGTTGCCCTTTTAAAGAATATGCATCCACAGTGGACCCATGATCAGATAAAATCTGCTTTTATGAATACAGCTGACATTTTAATGAATGAATCCAATGGTCTACCGGTGACTTTCACGCTTCAAGGAGCAGGACAGGCTCGTATAGATAAAGCAGCCGATACTTCTGCATTTATTCACCCCCAAGCTTTTGTTGTGAAGAAAAATGAGGTTTTGCCTTATCAAACAGATTCAACAAAGCCTTTTGCAATTGAAATTACCAATGCAAGAAATAAGAATACGCAATACAAAATTCAACCGGAAGTATACCTATTGCCTGAGGAGAATAATCCCATTGACATCAAAATTGACACTGATAGCTTTTCTTTAGGTAAACAAGAAAAAGTTTCTATTCAGGTTGAATTTGATTGTGACTTCACAGCTATGGTCAGACCTAGATACGAAGGGGTGATCCATGTAAACGATTTGCATGTTCCTTTCATAGTATATCGCGATGCACCAAATTCTGAAGTTCAAGCCCTTTCTGATATTCAAATCATTCCTGAAGAACTGATATTCACTGAAGAAGAAGAGGCCACCGAGAATATCCTCATTAGTTTTTCTTTAAATTCTGGTATGGAGCAAAATCATGAGGCATTTGATGGAGGCTGTGCATATTCCAATTACGGCAACATTTCGATCGAAGTTGTGGATGAATATGGCGAAACCTGGGGTACTATTGCTAAGCTTTCGAGTCTTCTTATCGGAGATTATCAGCTTCAATGGAATGGTAAAGATGCGTCTGGTGATTTTATTTTACCCAAAGGGAAATACCATCTTAAAATCCGTACTAAAAATTGGAAACATACGGGAGGTTCAATCCAGTATTATCAGGAAGCCTATTATTCAAATCAGTCGATGAATGTTATGAAATCCATAGTTCCCGAACCAGGCAACTTGATTGTTTCAGCACAGAAACTCCTGATGCCTGGTAAGGAATTTACCGTAGATCTAATCCTTGAGGAAGCAGAAGATGTGATTGGACTGGAATTTGAGTTTACCTTTAACGGTGATAAATTGATGTGTAACGGTGCTATAGATGCGGGTTTCTTTAGTTCTGATGGGGCTGATGTTGAGATTATCGAAGATATTCAAGATGCCAAAGATGGATATGGTATTATTTCTCTGTATAGATATGCACAACGTGATCAAGAAGAAGGAATTAGTGGGAAACATGTGAGAATCGTCTCTCTTTCTTTTGATCCTCTTGATACAGGTAGAATGAGTATCGATTTGAATAACTGTCACTTAATGTATGCCAATGGAGACAAAGCTAGATTACGTTATCGAGGAGGTTCTTTCACAATATCCAATGATTACAACTTTCTCCTTTGTGACATAAATAATGATGATGTAGTTGATATCTACGATTGGCGAATCTTTAAAGAACATTATCTAACCAAAAAAGGCGATGAAGCTTTCGAAGATGATTGTGATTTTAATCAAGATGAACGAGTCGATTTTGAAGATTTTGTCATATTTGGTAGAGAGTATAAAAGGATGATTTAATGGATATCTCCATCATACCAATTCATAAGCCAGATGAACTAAACTTCATTCTTGGACAATCTCATTTTATTAAGACTGTAGAGGACCTTCATGAGACACTTATTCAGAGCTGTCCTGGAATTCATTTTGGTATTGCCTTTTGTGAAGCTTCAGGCAAGCGTTTAATCCGTTATTCAGGCAATAATGATGCTCTTATTGAGTTAGCACAACGAAATGCATCTCTAATAGCTGCTGGTCATAGCTTTATCGTTTTTATTGATGGTGTTTTTCCGATCCATGTTTTAAATCGAATCAAACAAGTACCCGAAGTATGTCGAATTTTTTGTGCTACTGCAAATCCTACTCAGGTTCTTGTGGTTGAAACCAAACAAGGCAAGGGCATTATTGGAGTGATTGACGGAGCTTCTCCGCTAGGAATTGAAACAGAAGAAGACATTGCACAGCGGAAGCAATTCCTGCGAACCATTGGCTATAAAATATAGTATCCGATTTTAAATCCAGCACATGAGTCCCCTGGATAGATGTTCGATGATCCAGGGGAGAATGTATGTGATCATTGATAACACCAATATTATTTCTCCAAAGAAGCTTTCTTTGTCTATTTTTACTCTTTCTTTTCGTAATGCTTTCCAAAGCAACCATCCGTTAAGGGGAGGGATGGGGACAGTGGATATGAAAAAAAGATAGATATTAATTTTCGAAAACAGTGCAATATAGCCAGCAAATGGCAAAGCAAAAGACTCCAGCGGATAAATCAAAAATTGTAAAACAATTGCAAGAACAAGGTTGGAAATAGGGCCACTTAGAAGGATCCAAATGCGCTGCCATGTTTTACTTCCTGTAAGAGCTTTGGGTGAATTTGTAGGATTTCCCCACCCAATTCCAAATATTGGGAAACAAAGAAGACCAATCAAGTCTACACTTCGAAACAAGTTTTCAAAAGTGATTTTTTGAATGGTTAGGCTAATATCCCCAGCTTTTTTCGCAAAATAATCCTGCACAGATCGTTGCAACATAATTCCTATGATTCCATAAATTACAGAAAAGCTTATTGTAACATACCATTCTATTGAAAAGGGATACTTTGGTTTTGCTAAAATATATCCCCAAGAGAGAATAAGGATAAATAATATGTAACGTGAAATGATCCTGTTTTTGGTCAATCAAATTCTCCTTTATCTTGAATAGTGTTCTTCGATGTATCGAATTTCATCTTCTTTGGTTAAAATTTCTGCATCCAATTTTAACATTTTCAGTTTTTCAATGCATCGACCTAATTCTTTTTTTTCTAGTCCAGTTCGAAGTTTGATTTCTGAGGCGTGTAATTCTAAGGAAGCATTCTTCGTGATGGACATGTAATGAAGAATCTTTTTTCTAGCATGAATTGTAAGCAAACAAAGCAATATGCCCAGTTCATTGCAAGAAAACTGTTTCAGCGTTTTGTATAAATGAGAGTTTTGCCGAACTGAAGGAAGTTCTCGATTTAGATAAGGATAGAACTGGTGGATTCTCTGGATCATAAACGTGTATTTATTACTCATACGTAGACGACTACATATTTCAAGTGTGGATCCAAGAGGTAGGGAGATCGTCATTATTGCTACATACAAGATCCACTTAGGACCTTTGTAATATTGACCTAGTATTTTTGAGCTCCTATTGAGTGCAAATTTTTGAAGATCTCCTATTACAATTTCTTCTGAAATGATTTGAAGAGCATTTAACTCCTCCATCATTTGAAGGGCTTTCACCATATCAATGGGTTCGTTTAAAAGATCTACAAAGCTGGACAGTATTCGAAAGCGAGAAGTACTTATAAACAAACCAGTTTTCATCGCTTGAATGGCAAATTCTTTGGTCTGTTCTTCGATTGTAAAATTGTATCGAAGTGCATATACAATAGCCCTAAAGATTCTTGATGGATCTTCGAGAAAGCTCAAATTGTGAAGAATACGAATCTTCTTATGTTTTAAGTCATCGTAGCCATGGTAGTAATCAAGCAGTGTTCCGAATCTTTTTGGCTCTAGACTGATGGCTAAACAGTTAATGCTAAAATCTCTGCGCAGTAAGTCCTCTCGAAGAGAACCACTAGTTACCGTAGGTAGAGCAGCTGGATATTCATAGTATTCTGTTCGCGTACTCGCTAAATCCATGTCTGTATCTTTGAAAATTAGCTTAGCTGTGTGGAAAGTAGGGTTTTTGATAAGTTTACACGGCAAGAGAATTTGTAAATTTTCTGCTAAAGTAATTGCATCTCCCTCAACCAAGAAATCGTAATCTTTACAAGAATGTTTCAAAAGTAGGTCACGAACGCATCCCCCAACTAAAAAAACTCTTTGTTGGTGGGAATCTGCTACTCGTCCAATTTGACGAATGATTTTTAAGTGATCCTGAGGAAAATACGACTCAAACCATTGATTCATCTGAGTACGACTTGGAAGGGGGATGTATTGCTTGAATGGAAGATTGGTGGTTTTTGATATCCCGTAAAGAGCACGAAGAAGATCAGATCTTGTCAATATTCCAACAATGTTCTGGTCAAAAATAACGGGCAGACGGCCAATGTCTTTGTTTACAATAAGTTTTTCAGCTTCTTTTAGTGAGGTCTCTGGAGATATCCAAACGACATTTTTTGTCATGTATGCTTTGACAGGTCTTTTTAAAAGCTTTTCATCAGATATTCTTTCAATATCTTTTCTAGAAATGATTCCAATAAGCTTTTTATTCTCATTCACTACAGGAAGTCCTGTATGTCCATAGCGGAGCATAATACGCAATGCTTCTTCAGCAATGGCATTATCATCAATTGTCTTGACTGGGGAGCTCATAAAATCACGAACGAGCTTACTTATTTGTGATTTTTTCTTCGCGAGTTGGAGTAGATATAACGTCCATTCATTAAGACTTCTTTTGTCATCGCTAATAAACGTTGAACCAGCCTGAGGATGACCTCCACCTCCTAGTTGTTCCATTATATTGCCTACATGAATAATATGCTCATCCTCGGATCTAGCGACAATGATTGTTTTGCTTTTCATTTTAACAACAACAAAGAGCACGTCTACATCCATCGAGTCCAAAAGCCTATGTGTGAGAAAAGAGATACCATTTACATATTGAGGGTAGTAGACACCCGAGATTGCTACTTGAACACCCTTGATGGAGTAGATTGAAGCAGATTCAAGCAACATGGAGAATACTTTTTTTTGTCTTTCACCAAGGGGAGGGAAAATGAATTCTGAGATGATGTTTAATTTAGCACCATTGCGAAGGAAAAAAGCAGCAGCCTCCAGATCTTTTGGGGTTGTAGATGGAAAAGTAAGAGAACCGGTGTCTTCATAAATACCAATAATGAAAAGTGTAGCTTCAATTGAGTGAAAGCTAATTTTCAACCGCTTGAGTTTCTCATACATAAGTGTCATAACCGACCCATAGTGTTTTAAATGAAGAGAGTTAATATATGGATTTTCTTCAAGTGGATGGTGATCAAAACATTCGATTTTCACTTTTCTTTTTTGTAATTCTTTGTGAAGTTCTTTAATTTTTTCAGTGTTTTGGGTGTCAGTCAATATGACTTTCTCTACGTTTTCGAAAGAAACATCTTGCACGGGGACAAAATGAAAAAAATCACGATAAATTGCCAAAAATCTTTGAACTTCATCCTCAACCGAAGATTGTAACACCGGCACAGCATCCGGAAATATCTTTGACGCTGCGATGGTAGATGCAATCGCATCAAAATCTGAATAAGAGTGAGAAATGCATAGTACTTTTGGAGAGATTTTTTTCAATTTTTTCATACTAATGATTTTAAATACTTAAATGAAATGTAAAATATAGGAAACAAATTTCACGAATTCGTGAGAACGAATGAGGAGGAATTATGTCCGAATCTTTGAAATCATTCATTAACATCAGCGATTTGACCAAAAAGCAGCTGTTTGATCTTTTTTCAATCGCAAAATCCATGGAAGAGATCCTTCAAAAAAAAGAGCCTTGCGATACTTGTAAAGGTAAAATCTTAGCAACCTTATTTTATGAACCCTCTACCCGCACTAGATTGTCTTTTGAGTGCGCCATGCTCAGATTAGGTGGAAAAGTTTTGGGTTTTTCTGATGCTTCGGGTTCTTCTGTATCAAAGGGAGAAAGTTTAGCTGATACTATTCGAACCGTAGCAGGATATTCTGATGTTATTACTTTACGACATCCTCATGAGGGCTCTGCACGAGTAGCCACGTTGTATTCTCATGTTCCTATCATTAATGCAGGAGATGGTGGTCACCAGCATCCAACGCAGTGTCTTTTAGATTTATACACAATTTTAAAAGTGAAAAAGGCTTTTTCGGGTTTAAATGTCATGATTTCAGGAGATTTGAAATTTGGCAGAACGACACATTCTTTGGCAATTGCCTTGGGTAGACTTGGTGCTAATCTCTATTTTGCTTCTCCACCTGGATTAGAAATGCCTGAATACATAGTCCATCAACTGGAAAATGATCTTCATGTTCACCCCATTCTATCTCATGACATTCGTGAACATATCCATATTGCCGATGTAGTTTATATGACAAGAGTACAACGAGAACGCCTTGGTGAAATGGAATACCTAAAATACCGCGGTAGTTATGTGATTGGAAACGATACTTTGAAAGAAGCTAAATCAGATGCCATTATTCTACATCCACTACCAAGAGTCGATGAAATAAGGCCTGAGGTAGATCGAGACCCTAGAGCTTTGTATTTTGAACAAGCTTACAATGGGGTTCCCATTCGAATGGCATTAATTGCTACATTATTGGGGGTAATCTAATGAAAAGTATGCACATCATCTATAATGGTACTGTTATTGATCACCTTCCACCCGGAATGGGCATTCGTTGCTTCGAGTTACTTCAAAAGCAAAACATTGGAACAGAGGCTACGATTGTTTTTATGAACATGCCTTCATCCAAATGTGAAAAGAAAGATATGGTAAAAATCCAGGATTATCGTCTAGATGAAGAAACTTCAACTTATCTATCTATGCTTGCGCCAACGATAACGATTAATATTATTAAGAACGGTGAAATTGTAAAGAAAATCACACCTGAGATACCCGATGAAGTCAAAGGAATTGTTCCTTGTGTGAATTCCCGATGTATTACGAATACAGAAGGCTACACTTCAGAATTTTATGTAACCTCAAAGAACCCCGTCATATTAAAATGCAAATATTGTGAATTTGAGTTCAAACCTGAATAACAAGAGTTGTTTTTGAAGAAAAATCCTGGATTAACATGGAAACCGTTAATACCATGCCTTTTTAATTTATCATGGCCAGCAATGCTGGCCATGATGTTTCAATCGGTCAATGGTATAACAGATATTTTCTTTCTTCGTGCTATCGGGACAAATGCACAAGCTGCTATCGGGATATTCGCTGTTTTAGAAATGTATCTAACCTTTTTCAATAGTATTGTTGGAAATGGATCAATTGGGATTATTTCACAATGCTTTGGGAAAGGAGATATAAAAAGTGCCGGATATGCAACAGCCCAAACACTTTTTCTTAAGCTTTTCGGTTCCTTGTTGTTAACGGTACCGTGTTTTTTCCTTCTTAAACCTCTTTTGATTCTTGTTGGTGCAGAAGGAGAGGCATTACAAATGGCTGTGATCTACGGACAGGTAATGTGCTTTGTGATTCCTCTTCAGAATATGGGTTTTTCTTTTAACACAGCTTTAAGAGCAGCTGGAGATGCATTGACTCCTATGTACCTAATGATTGGGAAAGTCATCGTGAATATACTGTTAAATGGTATTCTTGTTTTGGGCATTGGACCTTTTGATTCTATCGGAATTATCGGCGTTGCTATTTCTGCGGGTATCTCACAAGCATTCTTGTTTGTTTGTGGAATGTCAGTGTATCTTTCTGATAAAGCTATATTGTCTTTTCGGTGGAAAGATTTTTGGCATCCAGATCGAAAATTTATTTTGAAAATCTTGACAATAGGTTTGCCCAAAGGATACCAGCAAATTTTCATGAGTATTGCAAATTCAATCATCATCAGGAGAATCTCTATATTTGGTATGAGCAGTGTGGCTATATTTACTGTTGTTAGTCGTATTACTCACTTCATTATGATGCCAATATCAGGATTGTCATTTGCTACATCAACCCTTGTAGGTCAGAATATTGGGGCTGGATTGAAGGATCGAGCCATTAAAGCAACTACATATTCTTCATATGCAGGATTCATTTTCACTGCCTGTTTTTTCTTTCTCGTTTTAATGCTACCTCAGCCTGTTCTACGAATTTTCTCCAAAGATCCCGTGGTGATTTACACAGCAGTGTTTCCTTTACTTCTTTTTTCTTTAAACCAGATTTTTATATCCCAAAGCTCAATTTTTAATGCTCCTCTTCTGGGTACAGGATACTTGAAAGTTAGTTTTTATATGAATGTAATCTCTTTATGGGTTGTTCAAATTCCCTTGGTCCATTTTTTACCTCTGTACTATGGTTTAAATGGAATTTGGTTATCCTTTACAATCTCTGTGCTAATCGACTTTTTCATGGTTTTACTTGTGTTTCGAAAACAAAAGTGGATGCAAAGAATTGTATAAAGTGGAATTTTTTTTGCGCATCGAAGAATAAAAACTATAATATGATTTGAAATTCGATTTGGTTTACAGTTTTTCGATAGACTTTATATTGTAGGAGGACTCGTTATGAGGAAAATAGTCTCCTGTTTAGTTGTTTGTTTCATGCTATTGACTACTTTTTCAGTTTTTATTGAAACGACACCAGCAGAAGCTGCAAAAGGTAATCAACCTGCAACATTTGCTGCGAATCGTTTTGTCAAGGTAGGCTTTGATCGTGATGGTTTACCATTGTATCCAGCACGTATGTTTCCGTGGCAAACCAGTTCTGATATGCCAGTTTGGGGACGACCAATTGCAGGATATCCAATGCCGAACTCAGCTCAAGCTGTGGTTTTGTATGACAACCTTCATAGCAGCGAATGGTATCACAGTGCATTTAACTTCCCAGCTATTGGACAAGATTCTCCCTATTTTTCGATAGAAGATGAATCTCAACCAGTTATGACAGATGTTGTCCCTGTAGCCTGGACAGATGTTTATTTATCTGTTCAGCCAGACGGTGGTAGATCTCAAGAATATGATCATTGGTTTATCGTCTTGGATTCCGCTGGGCAATTATGGTTTGATCCAGATGGTACATTTCATGATTCTCGAGTCAATCCATTTACCCATCCTCAATCCCCTTTATACAACGATACCGGTGATAATCTATTAATCGAAGCTAGGAATGAAGGTGTATTTACATATATTACTACCTCCAATCCATTTTTTGATCCTTACTATAACGACGCTGTATGCAAACGTTATGGTACTGAAATAAATGGTGTGTTTCGATACTGCATAGACCCCATTTCGAATAACAACACTCAAGGTCCTTACATTATCAACGATTTTCATGATCTGTATGGACATACACAATGTGTAGCCAATGAAGATTTTCCTAGTTTTCGATCTTACGCAAACTGGCAGAATATGGACCAATCTGGCCCTCGTGGTGAAATTGATCCCCGTTTTGCATTAGTTTTCGAAACAGATACTCGCTACGGCACTCGTAAATGGCAAATTGGTTGGTCTGACATGGTGGATTATCCTCCTCAGCGCAACATTTACGACT
>CAZOYI010000032.1:0-15836 GCA_964583965.1 uncultured Caldisericota bacterium | reverse complement strand
TTCATCCCCTTAGAAGAAGACAAAATGAAACTCATGATCAATTTATGGCTTATTGAAGAAGCATCTGACCCGTTTGATTGCGAAGAAATTGAAATCACACTCCAAATGAAATACAGGCCTCCTGGTCAATAAAGAGAAAGAACGATAGCAATAAACTAGTCATCCAGCGATTGGAAATAGTCTCGAATAATCCACCAGCTGTCTTTCAACCTCTGCTGATAAGGAGGAATTGCCCACGTCCATGTTTCCCAGGTGTATGGGACAAGGGTGTCCCATTTCACAGATTGATCTCTCACAGACGTTACTGTACCGGGAAAAACATCGACCAATGTTCCTTGGGTATCTTGCACAACAGCCGTAATGAAAAATCCTGTTGAAACTTTCGTACTAAATGTATCTCGTTCAGGATAGTAATTGTATTTTTTCGTGTCGTCTAAAACTGTCCGGCTCGTAGGATCGGTTACATTGAGCCTACCCCACGGAATACGAATGTGAAGAATTTGTGAGTTTTCCCAATAAAAATGGTTCGTGCTCCCTTGAAACTCACCTTGAGAAAGTATACTACCATTATCACGAATCTCGGGGATAAACCTGCCATTTTGTGTAACCCTCTCTTTGTTGATGATTGGGTCAATTACTTCGAAAACGCCAGAGTAATCGACTTGAGAAGAAAATTTCATCCGTCCGATATTGTACTCTGGATTAACTCGGATTTCACCTTGAGACTCAGAAAAATCTAATAAAAACTCCATGCCTGTTGGTGCATGAAACAATAGAGAAGGAGAGTATCGATAACTTCCCAAAAATCGATCATAGGTGTCAATACCAATTTTCAGATGATACTGATCCAAGGAAATAGGTTCAGCAAAAAACAAATCTAAGTACAAATAGGTGGCATCATGGCAAATCTCGATTTTACGAAGAATTTCTTCATTTTCTTCGGTAACAATCATATCGATAGATTCAGGTTTCACTGTTTCGTTGGCTAGGATTCCATAGTTTTGTTCTGGACAGATTGCGTTATGCCAATACACATGGTGTTCATAGGGAACCATAAAAGATTCTGTTGTCCAAGTTTTTTTTGCCCACTCATCCATCCATTCAAATATGCAACCACCAATGTATTCTTCTCTTTTCATGGCTTTCATCATCCGAACTGCCATTTCTCCCTGCTCTACTTCTGTTACTCCTCCATGGTGAAATCCGTTCGGATTTTCATGAGCGGTACCCATCCCTGTTGCCATTCCAAATTCAGCAATAAGAGCTGGATAATTGCCATGCGTGCCCATAAATTCTTCCAGATATCCGCCATACATGAGCATTCCTTCTTCATCGTGATAATTTTGATAATGAAGCTCATTGTTCATGAAATCGGGGTAATTGGGATATACATGGTAGCTCCCGAAAAAGCCAGATACACATCGTGTTGTCGTTTGGAAGTGTCGAATATCTACTGTTTCCATATCATTAAATTGATTTGATTTATCGGTAAGATCATCCCATTCAGACTCATGATTTGTTACGTCTAGAGTAGGCCAACTTACCAGAGATACAGGCCTTTGCCATTTGTATTCTTTGGTTTCATACTCCATTGTTTGGTCACATGCCCAAGCAATCCAGGCTTCTGTAGGGGTAGCTTCGTCTGTTACGCCAATATAGTTGCCTGTATACAGTTTTTCGGCATTAATCAAGTTATTGGCAGATACTTCCATGGCTTCAAATTCTCGTCCCACAAGGTAGGCGATCGTCCAGGGAGACACATTTGCTATATACCGCCCCCATGCTCGTCCTGATCGCTGGGGTATAATCGCATTACCATGGATTACATCTACCCCCCACTGGATTTCTTTGATGAAATGCTCTGTATACTCTTCTCCCCAATAATCTTCCTCAGGAGGATGCTCTTCAGGCCAAATCCCCTGTAACAAGTGGAGTGGTTTTTGAGGATGCTCAATATTGTACAAGTATAATGCTCGATAAAAAGATGGATCCATAAGGGTATACACTCGTATTGTATTTGCACTCATCTCGCCAATCTGTTCAAACCAAGCATAATAATAATCATCTTCTTTAGGAAATTCTGTAAACCAATGACCGGGAAGCGCTATGCCTATGTTGATGCCTTTCACAAAATAGTCTTCCCAAGAAGAATTAGTAAACACTTTTAGTTTTTTCTGGTCTGTTTTGCTAATACGAGTTATTCCATCTTCTCCAATTTCAGCAACAATTTGTTTTTTTGGAGGAGTATAGTTTTCTCTATTGGCAACAACATCTTGCAATACTTTTTTCATGAAAGGAAGGTAGCCTCTCCAATAATACTCATACGCTTCGCCCCGAAAGTCTAAACTAAACCATTTTCGAATATTGTCCAGTCCGTAAACATGCCAAAGAAAGGAGCTAGTTTTATGATCTTCAAAATCACCTGCTAAATAGTATGCCGTATAGTCAGGGGTGATTTTCTTTGTAATCGCTGGGAAAACCGAATCCAAACCTAATGAAGTAAGCATAGTTTGCCCTTCTTGCGTCACTTCCATCGTGTACTCTGCAAGAACTTCCGTACCTTCCATGGGCTGGATAAAATCAAACCAATAATAATACGATATTTGGGATTCGCTTTGATACTCTTTATCGAAGGGGTCAAGAAACTGGAAGAATATATCCCTGTCATTTTCGAAATGAATTCCCTCTTGTAAAACTTCCACTTGGTCCCAGTCTGAACACAGAACAAATCCAGGACCGGTAAATGTCCATGTAGCATCATGCTGTTTTTCCCAATTATCGATCATCCATACAGCCACTTCTTTCCCTTTTTCTAAATCAATAAAAAACCGTCCCATCCACTTTTTCCATTCTACACCAAGTACTCTCTCGTATTGCTTTCGCGTTTTATCATCAGTAGGTCGATTGAATGTATTGAAACTGGACACAAGGGTGGTTTGATCTTTTAAATTGCTTCGAATCATGAATAGATCTTCTTGTGTTAATCCACCATATATTTTAGGAGAACGGTTTCCTTTTTTGTTTGGAATCCAATAATCATCTTCATACACTCCGTAAGTGTCTGCAAGAAGGATTAAATCTGGATTAGGAGGTGCATGGACCAAATCTCGTATAGAGAATTCTTCGTAAGAAAGGGGATAAAAGCCATAATAATCTTTGTTGTAACGATAGTGAGTATGATCGATGTTTTTATCTGTGATTCGATAATAATTCAACGCCCACATTGCTCCTCGATGCTCTCGATATTCTTGTGTGGGTACAGTTTTATCTAAAATCCAGACATTCAGTTTATGATATGGTTGCAAAGACCACAATACCACAGGTATAATTAAAATTGCAAGTGCAATCAGGGTAAAAATAATTCCTGCAATTTTCGTTTCTTGAAATTCTCTTTTTTTTCTTTTTTGTTTAGTCTGAGATGATTGATCTAGTGATTCCATATTTATCCTTTAATAGTACTCTATGCCTGCCGTTTTTCAAAATCTTCTGCGAAGGTTCTCCTTCGTATATCTCCCCACTGCTGTCGTCTGCTTGGCCTGATAAAAAATGCCTGGAGTCGGAAGAATGCTTGCAGGGGACGATACCAAAATTGATCGAAAACAGAATATAGTATTAATGCTGCAATCTCGCTAATTTTACTATATCGTTGGTACGAAAACTCTTCCATGATAATGGAAGAAACAGAAAAGAAAAATCCAAACATCAAAGCCATCAGAAAAACTATGCCTACCATATACGATACTGCACCGGAAAAAAGAAGAAGGATAAAAGTAAGATATCCTAAAAATTCAAGAAGTGGTGAAGCCATTTCAAAAAACCAATAGTACGGAATCGCAAAAAGCCCAACAGATCCGTACAAGGGATTGAATAACATGGCTCTGTGAATCCATAAAGAATCGATCAAACCAACTTGCCAACGGACTCTTTGCATTCGAAGGCTTCGAAAATCGTTGGGTACCTGTGACCAACACTCTGCATTGGGAATAAAATCTATAAAGTATCTGACACGGTTTTTGCGTAAGTATCGATGAATACGAAGTGTAATTTCCATATCTTCGCCAATTGTATTTTCATATCCACCAATTTTCTCCACAATGTCTTTTCTAAACAAACCAAATGCACCCGAAATAATGGCCAAACAATTAAATTTCTCCATACCAATTCGATTGGAAAGGAATGCCCGTAAATACTCAATAATTTGATATCGGACTAAACGATTGCTGGGCAAATGGATGGTTTTCACCTCTCCGTTTTCAATTTCGCAACCATTTGCGACTCGAACAATGCCACCCACCGCTACAACATCTTCTTTCAACATGAAAGGTTTTACCATTCGCATGAGTGCATTTTTTTCGATGACACTATCGGCATCAATAGAGCAAAATAGTGGATAGGAAGCAATATTAATTCCTGCATTTAGAGCATCTGCTTTTCCACCATTGTATTTATCGACCAATAGTAAATTACTGTATTTGTAACTAGAATACACAGCTTTTATTCTTTCTGTGGGAATCGTACCATGTGGAAGAATATCTACGCGACGGAGTTGATACTCATCAATAATATATTTTAAAGTGTGGTCTCGCGAACCATCATTGATAACAACAATTTCAAATTTTGGATACGACAGAGATAAAAGAGATTGAATCGTGTCACAAATAGTGCTTTCCTCATTGTAAGCGGGAATGATGATTGAAATAGGTATTGCTTGAGACTCTTCAAAAGGGAATCCGGTCCGATCTTCACGGTTGTAATGAAGAATGCGGGCAAAAGAAATGATGATCAAAAAAATATATTGGACACAGATTAGAATAAAATAAACAAATACAGTCCAGCTAACGATGTTAAAAATTTTAACTAGCATGCCATGCCCTGTCCTGCGAATAATGCTCTTTTTTAAAACGCTCAATGAGAGAGGTCATTTGGGGAATTTCAGAAATGATTTGGTAAATTAAATAATAGGTTGATGGATACTTAGAGAGGAACTCTATATTCATAGACAATTCAAATATTTTTCGATATCCTTCTTCTCCCATTCTTGCTAATGACTCAAAAGAAGCTAGACGGACCCAATAATTCTCATTTTGAGCTAATTGATACAAAAGAGATAGAGACCGATGTTCTGGAGGAAATTTAGAGCAGTAGTCAGCTACTGCTGCTAAAACGATAGGGCTACTCCATAGCTCAGCAGTTTGTAGAACTAAATCCAGTGCAGGAGGAAGTTTTGTGTCACTAATCACATCCAGAGCAGCAATGATTACCTCTTCTGTATCATCTAGATAACTTTTCAATTGATCTATGATGACTTGATTTTGAATGCGTAGCTTTTTTTCCAGAAATCGAAATCGAGTTGTAAAACCAATCACTCTTTGCTTCATAGCATTCAACAAGATGATTTTTTCTCTATCTGCTGTTTGCACTGACAACAATTCTAAAATCAAGTTGAGTGAGGGTTGTATAGTAGAAATGATTTCGATTAAACGTTGTCTGGTGATACTTGTTTTCAACAACACCTGAATGACTTCTTTTTTCTGGTAGGACTCCAAGGAAATATAGGAAAGAGCATAGCCTGATCGGTATGCTAGTTCAATGTTATTGGATTGCAATAAACGCAAAAGGTATTCATACGAAGAGGGAGATTTGATAATAGACAAATCCTTGAGAGCTTGACGATCAGAATTTTTTTCTATTCGCTCAATCATTTCCTGGGTGAAGTTCATCTCATCAAATATACCATGAAAATCATATCCATTTTCTTCAACCAGTTTCTTAAGAACACCAAATATATAAGGCCGTTTTTTGGGATCATCAAATGTCTTTTTAAAATCTTCAGGGGCAAGAGAGAACAGTTTATCTTCAATCTCTCCAGAGATTCTTCTTTTAACCTTTTCGTCCCTTTTGTGTTTTACCTGCAAAATATATTTTCTCAATAGAACAAAAGCCACCATAAAACCTAGAACAACAATCATAACAATAATGACGGATACAATAATATCGCGCACAGCTTCTCCCCATGATAAGGTTTAACGTAAATCTATTTTGAGTATAGCATGAAATACATCAATCCTCTATGAATTTACAAAAAATTAACTTAAAGGGATCGTAAATTTTTCACCAATTTGTGACAATTGTTCATATGTTGGAAGGTCAAGCTGAATTCCATGCAATAGTGAATCTTCTCGTTTTTTATATTCCAGTTCATTGTGGATAAAAATCTCAGAATGGCCTTCTGATGGATCTGATTTTTTTATTTCAGTAGTGATTTGATTTACATGATTAAGGATAGCGTGGTTATCACCAAATAAATCCAAGCGAATTGCCATGAAAAAATGACTGATACATCCATTCTTTTTGTAGGTGTCTGATGATGCTTCTCCTAAGCTTAAGCCAGCGGTCATAAGTTCTACCATCAAAGCTAACCCAAATCCTTTATGCCCTCCAAATGTTGTAGACTCCCCACCTAGCGGAACAATTCCTCCTCCAGACTTATTTTTAAGACTATCCAATACACAAACAGGATCGTCCGTGGGTTTTCCTTGAGAATCTACAGCCCAACCATGAGGAATTGGTTGGTTTCGTCTTGCATATACCTCCAGTTTACCTCTTGGAATAACACTTGTGGCCATATCCAACATAATGGGAGTTTGAAAATAACTTGGGAATGCAATAGCTATTGGGTTGGTGCCTAATATTGCTTCTCTGCCAAATGTAGGAACTACCAAAGGAGCGGTGTTAGAGAAGCTCATTCCTATCATTTCATTTTTCATGATTTGTTCTGCCCAGTATCCCGCTATACCATAGTGATTGGAATTTCGTACAACTGCAATTCCAACACCATTTTTCTGAGCCATTTCCACAGCTTTTTCGGATACTATTTTTGAAATGTATTGCCCTACACCGTGGTGTCCATCGTACACAGCAGACACTCCAGTTTTAAGAAGCAGTTCTGGTTCAGCATCCAGAACAATAGAACCGTTTTCTATGTAGGAAATGTATCGCGGTAATCGAGCTATTCCATGGGAAGATATTCCTCGCATATCAGCCTCTAAGCAAACATCTGTGATAATGGAAGACCGAACTTCATCACAACCAAGTTTCGTAAATACTTTCATGGAAAACTCATGGAGTTGCTCTCGAGAGAAACGCCTATATTGTGTCATCAAATCCTCCGTTTTATGAAATCTTTTGTCCAAGCTCTTTTAGTGCCCATTGCAAAGCATCTTGTAAGGTGCTTTGAGGAATGGTTTGAATCCAACCTTTCTGTATTAAATCCTCCAACATAGCATGAATTTTTTGTACTTCAGTATAGGTTTCATCATACACTTCTTGCCATGTTTTGTGGGTTCGTGCAATACCCGACTGTACTGCCTCCATAGCAACTTCTGCTGCTTCGTATGGGTATACTTTCATATCATTCATTTTGCATATCACTTGATCAGAATGAATTCCTTGTTTTCGAGAATACTCAGCGATGGCTTCTGCTGCAGCGATTGCCATCGAATCCGTTATCTTTTTTGCCCTAACGAGTAAAGCTCCTTTCAGTATGCCCGGGAAGCACAAAGAGTTGTTAATCTGATTAGGAAAATCCCCTCTTCCTGTGCCCACAATAAAAGCTCCAGCTTCTTTGGCTTCGTATGGATAGATTTCTGGAATAGGGTTGGCGCAAGCAAATATGATTGATTTCTCTGCCATTTTTGAAACCCATTCCTTTTTTATAACGTCTGGTCCTGGTTTGGAACATGATATCAGAACATCTGCATCCACAAGAGCTTCTTGTAGTGTTTGGTAATTCCCTGGATTGGTCGTCTCACATATCGCTTTGTGGGCATAGTAGCGAGGATCTTCCATAAAATCTTTCCGAGAAACATTTAATGGGCCATGAATATCGAACATTACAATGTTTTCTGGTTTTGCTCCCGCGGCTAAAATCAATCTAGCATTTGCCATATTCGCAGCACCAGCACCATTAAACACAATGCGAACCTGGTCAATGTTTTTGCCAGCAAGAATTAGAGAATTGATCAAACCTGCCAATATCACACAAGCTGTTCCTTGCTGGTCATCGTGCCAAACTGGAATATCACATTCTTCTCGTAGCCTATCCAAAACCTCATAACAATTCGGTTGTGAAATATCCTCTAAGTTAATGGCTCCGTAACTATGCTGGATCCGTTTTACAAAATCAATAATAATAGAGGGATCTGGCTGCCCTTCAGCATTTCTGCTGTCCATACACAATGCATTCGCATCGACCCCTCCAAGATATTTCATCAAAAAAGCTTTTCCCTCCATAACACCTAAGCCGCCCGGAGGTGTAACATCGCCATCTCCCAGCACGCGAGTAGAATCGGAAACAATACCCACCAAATTCCCTCGATTTGTCAAGGTAAAAGACATATCGTTGTTGTCACGTATTGCAGTGGAGATACTGGAAACCCCTGGTGTATACCAGGCGTTGAACCAATTAAATCCAAATACTCCTGCCTTTGGAAATGTTTGCATCTTTCCTTTGTAGAACGAATGAGCTTCAAGAGATAGTTTTTTGTAAAATAGAGTTTTCACACGTGCTTTTTGTTCTTCTGTTAAATCCTCTGGAAGTACTTCTACTAAATTGTCTAATGAAATGTGCAATTCTTTCATACACTACTCCTTTGATGTAAAAAGATACCAATAATATGGTGCCCAATCGATTGGTATTCCAGATTGTGGAACCATGATGCCTTGCATTTGACTGGAACATATCGCGTTTGTGGGGACATAAAACAAGGGGATGGTACGCAAATCTTGCAATGCTTCGGATTGAACTTCTCGCAGAAACTGTGCCCTTTTTTCAGTATTTGGTTCGGACAAAGCTTTTAAAAGCAATGTATCGACTTTAGCATTTTGAAAGCCAGTATAATTTTCACTACGTTGATAATTTTTCACACCCGGAATACAACTAGAATGCAGGATGGAAAAAAGGTTGGACTCTGGTGTAAAAATCCAGGCATAAAGAAAAGCTCTTGGTTTTTCTTTTGAAGGCGATGCAAGCAAATCATAGAAAGACTCTTTGGAGAGGTATTCAATATCCACATCTAAACCAATGGATTCCCATTTCTGTTCTATATATTCTGCAGTTTTTTTTCTCTGTTCATCGGCAGATAAGATGATAAGCTGAATCGTTTCTTCCAATTTTACTGGATCAAACTCAGTAACGCTAGGGGGAATGCTAAACTCTTTTTGCAAAGAAGGGTGTAAAGGCAAAAACCAGCCTGAAGATACAGTTGCGTGTCCATGCCAAACTTCATCATTCAGGTCTTGTATAAAGATGGCATCAAAAAGACTCTGCCGAAAGGATTCATCATTTAATACTTTGTTTGGTAGCTTTAAATCAATATGTTCCCACTGCATGGAGGGTGCAACTAAAACTCTAGTTTCATCCCATTGGTCCATACTTTCTCTCAAATGGTGATTCAAATGATCGTATTGGGCTGGAATAATGATGTCATACGATTCCAATGTAGGGAGTGGATGCTGGACAAAATCAATACGAATGGAAGCATCAGGGATACAGCCTATTGCCGATCTTCCATTCTCTTTAAAGACCAGAGATTGCTTATCCCAGTGATCGATTAAAAATGGTGCACAGTGTTGATATTCACACCATAAGAGTGGGAGTCTCAAAGATTGAGGATACAGAAAAAATGCTCGTTCCACTCCGTAAAAAGATCGTTTCCATGTTACCAAAACTGTATTGGGTGCTTCTGCTTTTATACCCAACAGCCATTCAAAAGGAACAGAAACTTGTAAATAGTGCCTTGCAAATTGAAATCCTGTGATTGCATCCTGGGCTACAATGGGGTCATTATTAGACCAAATCAGGTGATCACGAATCGTGTATATACATTGCACACGACCATCGTCTAGAAAACGTAAGCTTCCGGTATCAATCGAAGGAATTTCTGTCACGAGTAATGGTGCATACCCCCAATTCATGTCTCGGTGGCTAATAGCAGGAGTATACACGTAAGGTGACAAAAACTCAAAACTTTCTTTTGTGATGGACTGCTCAAGATCAATCTGTCCTTCTTTTGCAATCCGTATATTGCTATCAGCCTGGGGTGGATAAAGAAAATGGAACAAAGCAAAGCTTGCCTCTGCAACATTCAACAAACCGTAAGGTTTTGCCAATCGATACTCATGGTTGACCGACCAGCGATAGGGGAGAAGTTGATGAGCGGGATGCAAGCTAACTCCTATTGCTAATTTTGCCCTTTCAGAAGGAAATCCATCAAGACCATCTTGTGTCAAAACATGGAGTACATTTTCCTGATAGTAAAAGAAATCAACTTTTTTGGCATTTGTAAGCCATATAGCCGCTTCCCATCTAGTAATAAAAGATTGGGGATGAAAGGATAGCTTTTGAAGTTCGTTTGCAGTCGGAATATCAAGAATTCCGACCTGGAGAGCAAATAAAATATCCTTGTACAGTTGAGTATGTTTGGCAACATCCTCATATGGAATATCACCAGATATTTTGGTTGGTCGATCTATACACCCGCAAAGTTTTGAAAGAAATTGAGTCTTTGTCAAAGGCATTCCGGGTGTTTGAATTTCTTCCAAAGAAAAGAATTGTATTTTTATACTTTGCTGTAAGTAGTATTCCGCCCAATGATAAAAAGAACCGGTCTCTTCTTCTGGCAAATCGTCCCATGACAACGATGGTAAGTCTGGGAGCTGTGAAAGTAGAAATGGGGAGGAAGCATTGTAAAGGTTCTTTTCTGAAACACAACCAAAAGAAAATACCGAAAGAAGACTGAATAGTAGAATCATAGAAAAACAATGGATCATTTTCATGTTCTTACATCCAAAAAAAAGGGGCTCCTCGTTCGGGTGTTCGCGGAGCCCATGGGGTGTTTTGATGAAGACAAAAGAGGATTCTTTCTCTTTAGTAGAAATTGTAACACTTTTTTCAACTTTTCCAATGAGTTTTGTAAAAAGACAATAAAGATAAAATTTGATTACTCTTGGTGATCGTCAATAGGAGGCTCTTCCTCATTATCTACATTCTGCTCTTGAGAAGAATCACGAAGCACAAAATAATTTTGCACAAATACTGGATCAATTGCAGGATTAAGCTTTATACTTTCAATCAATTGACGATAGATGGATGCAGCGAAGAAAATAGTATAAAAAGTAACAAAAGTAGAAAGGAAAGCGCTCCATATGTTAAAAAAAGAAAACCACGGTTGACTGGATGATGCTTCAGGAAACAGATGGGTAACAGGAATTGTTAGAACCGAAATAAAAACACCTCCAATGACACCAATTAATAGTACACACAAGAAATACCGCCATCGTACTCCGTCAATCAACCGATGACTCATGCGAAATGCATGCATGGTTCCCTTTTGTTTGTCCAGGAGCATATAGGGTGCAAATGTATACGTTATTGACCATATAATGCCGGGAATGATGAATAAAAGAAATCCTGCGAATTGAAGGAGTCCAAACAAAAAAATTAACCAAAAATAGTTGGCTATTACTTTCCAGGGTACTTTAAAAAAACTTGGTTCGATGTCTTCCCCAGAAAAACGATGAGATAGAATAGCAGCTCTTCGAAGTAATATTTCAACAATCGTGATCAAAATGATAACTCCGAGAAACGGAAGGAAGAACCAGGGACTTGCCATCACATCAAGAACGGCTTCCCAAAAGATAGGATCTTTAAGTCCTACAGGTCCTACAATGCCCAAGTCAAGGTTAGAGTAGTTTTCGTCAATAAATGTAGAGACTAATGATCTTGTGATCGTATTATCTAGGATGGCATTGGTCAACAGCAATCCCCACATTGCAAAAAACAATCCCCATAACAACTTGCAACGACGACCTACACGAGAAAGAAAATAAAAACCTTCAGCAAAAGCTTTTTCAAAAGTAAATCCCTTCATAAAATCCCTCCAAGTTTTGAATTTGGACATGTTCATTATAACATTATTATGAAAGGAGTACCATGAACCAAGAATCGACTCATGTAGAACAGCAAGATATACACTATATTTCGCAGCAAATGGGGTTTGCCCGTAACCGAATAGAAGCCGCATTGAACCTTCGAGAACAAGGGTGTAGTCTAGCTTTTATTGCCCGGTACCGAAAGGAGTTCACAAAGAATTTGTCTGATGAAGAATTGCGAGATATTTTCCAATGGGCAGATATCCGTATTGAACTGAAAGAAAGAAAACAGTCGGTACTGAACATTCTTCAGAAAAAAGAACGACTATATCCCCTTCTTGAAGAACGGTTAAAAAATGCACAAACGATAGAAGAGCTTGAAGCAATCTATCAACCCTATAAACAACCCCGAATCACTGCAGCAGAAAAAGCAAGAAAAGCTGGTTTGGAAAAACTTAAAGAGCAAATTGTAAAAGCAAGAACAACAGTCTCTTTACCTCTCTCCTCTTATATCTCCGCAGAATATCCAAATGAAAAATCTGTATGGGAAGGAATCTGCTCTTTAATCGAGGAAGATTTTGTACTACAGCCTGTTTATCATCAAGAGCTTTACCGTATGCAAAAGCGATATTCTAGTATCGTTACAGAAGCAAAACAAGAGAATGACCCTAGGCAAACCTATAAACGTTATCACCATTTCACCTGTCCTCTGATGAATTGCAAGCCTTATCAAATACTGGCAATCTTTCGAGGAGAAAAGGAGAAGGTACTCAAAATTCATTTTTCGCAGCCTTATCAATGGGTAGAGCGCATTCTCGATCGATATCCTGTAGTTTCTACAAATCACCCCTACCGAAAAGAAATCGTCGAAATCGGTAAAAATGCTTTACAAAAAAGGATTCTACCTAGCGTTACTCGACAGCTTCGCTCAGAACTTCTGAAATATGCACAAAATCGTAGTCTAGTCGTATTTGGAAAAAACCTTCGTTCACTGCTCTTACAAAAACCACTGGGAAGTCAGCCTATTGTTGGTATTGATCCTGGATTCAAAATGGGTTCGAAGTGGGCTCTTATTGATGAAAAAGGAGATCTACACGAAACAGGAATGATGTTTCCTGCCCCTCCACAAAAAGAAATCCAACAAACCTTTCAAATTTTGGATCGATGTATGGAAACCATGCCTTTTTCTTTCATTGTCATTGGAAATGGTACAGCTAGCTTTGAAGTTTCTCAGGTAATTGCTCAATGGATCCAGAAAAGAAATGGTCAGGTGGGATTTCGTCGAGTATCCGAAACAGGAGCCTCTATATATTCTGCATCCGACATAGCCAGGAAAGAATTCCCTCATATTGATGTACTATACCGCGGTGCCATCTCCATTGCTCGAAGAGCACAAAATCCTCTCTCTGAATTTTTAAAAATCCCTCCAGAATCTCTTGGTGTTGGCATGTATCAGCATGATATTCCTACTCGTCAACTCAAAGAATATCTAGCAGGCGAAGTATCGATGGCAGTCAACAAAGTTGGGATTAATCTAAATACTGCTTCCGTTGAACTGCTCCAACATATTTCTGGTATTTCAACTTCTATTGCAGAAAAAATTATTCAATATAGAAATGAAAAGGGAATTTTCAAAAATCGATCTGAATTGCTCTTGATTCGTGGTATCGGAGAAAAAACATTCCAGCAATGTGCTGGTTTTTGTCGTATCCCTGATGGAGAATGCATTCTTGATAACACAATGGTGCATCCAGAGTCCTATGTCTTCGCACAAAAAATACTTGCCTGTGTTCAGGTATCCTTGAAGGATTATGCAGAAAAACCTTCATGGGTAGAAGAAAAGCTGCAATCGTTTCCCGTTGTCCCATTTTGCACAGAAAATGATGCAACAAAAGAATCAGTAGAACAGATTCTTGGGTTTTTACTCCTTCGAGATGGGGATTTCCGAGACACTTTAGAAGAACCACCCCATCAGGCTACTTGTCTTAATTTAGAAGAGTTACACCCTGGAATGAAGCTTAGTGGTTGCAGCACGAACATTACTGATTTTGGAATTTTCTTTGATATCGGCTGCGAAAGTAGTGGATTTATGCCGCTCAAAATTCCTCTCGAAAAAGCCTTTCGATTGTATCCAATCGGACAATCCGTAGAACTGACCATCGCTGAAATTGATCAAGAGAGAAAACGGATCATCGTAGATTCGAATTGACTGGAAAGAATTTTTTTATCGGATGTACGCCTTCTCAATGTAGTATTCTTTAAGTGGCTCATCAAATTTATCTGTTGCAGCCTCATCAATGATTTCCATTGTTTCAACCCCTTGTACGACTTGTCCCAGAGGTGTATACCGACCATTTAAATATTGAAGCCCATCGGGATTTGTAACAATAAAAACCTGAGATTGATTGGTATCGGGTCCTTGATTGGCCATGGCCATCACTCCATAACGAAGTGGCATGGATCGAACCTTGTAATTAAACACATATCCAGCCTCTTCATATTGTTCTATCAGCTCATCGGATAGTTTTAGATCTGTGGGATTGATTTCATCTGGTATCTTGTAATCCAGTACATCCATGGAACTACTTCCTCTCTCAAAGCCTCCCGTCTGAATGACTTCTCCAGAAATCACCCGATGAAACCTTTTGCCATCGTAAAATCCATCTTTGGTTAACTGAACAATATTGGCAACATTTTTGGGTGCAACCCATGGATACAATTCTATCTCAATTGTACCTACATTGGTTTCCCATACCAATATTTTTGGCTTACGACCGCAACCAATCAATAAAAGAAAAACAAGGGCGGGAATAACCATATAGAATAGGTTTCGAATTTTCATTTTTCACCTCGCTGGGATGTTGTGTTTAATTGTCCTGCTACAAAACCTGTGGACAAGGCGATTTGAAGATTATAACCACCAGTCTTACCAGCAATATCCAATATTTCTCCTGCAAAAAACAAACCATGTTGAATTTTCGACGCAAGAGATCCAGGATGGATTTCTTTTAGTTGAACTCCACCCAATGTAACCATTGCTTTTTCAATGGAGCTTTTACGAACGTTATTCTCGTTTCCTCCGCGGAGGTAAGTCCACAGCTTTGTTTCTTCTTTCTTTGAAAACTCTGCTCCAATTATAGTTTCCGAAAACCCAATCTGATGTAGCAAAACGTAAACAAGTTTTTTGGGAAACCACTGCTGAAGCCAGGTTGTAATCTGCATTTTAGAGTGAATAGAACGCCATTCTTGTACTTTCTCTGCCCATTCTTCCATGGAACAATGCGGTAAAAAATCAATACAAAGTACACGTTCTGTAAAGAAATCCAAGCTCATATCAAAAACAACTGGACCAGAAAATCCTTTTTCAGTGAATAAAAAATCCCCTTGAAGATATTTTTTCTCTTCTTTCCAGCGCAATCTGATATCAGAAAGCGAAATCCCCTGACAATCTTTCCAAGGATTAGAATCCACCACAAGTTGTACCAATCCAGGTTCAGTAGGTACAATGGTGTGACCCAATTGCTGTGCAAGTGTATATCCAAATCCCGTGGAACCGGTGTGCGCATAACTTTTCCCACCTGTTGCCAAAACTACGTACCGTGACTTCCAGGTTGTAGTAAAACTACCTTCTTGTGCAGTAATAGTAAAGGTTTCATCGTTCTTTTGAATATCTTGTACAGTTGCCTGACGAAACAAAATATGCTTTTTTTTCAGTTCTTCTTCTAGACAGTATCGTATTGTTTCCGCTTTATCGGTAACGGGAAACACAGCATTGTTTTTTTCAATTTTAAGCTTTATGTTTCGACTTTGGAAAAATCGAAGAGTATCTAACGGAGAAAATTGATGAAGCGAAGAATATAGGAATGCGGAATGATGAGGAACCCCCAGCAAAAAATCTTTGACAG
>CAZOYI010000031.1:0-4029 GCA_964583965.1 uncultured Caldisericota bacterium | reverse complement strand
GTACCAATCTCTACCCGTCCTTTGGATCCAATGGTTTCAATCAGTTCTCCAGTTCTGCTAATATGCAGTAGTCGATGCTGCGTCACATCCGTTACAATCCAAGATCCATCTGGATACAAATCGAACGATGAGTAAAAACTGTTTTCATTGTGAGGAAGCTGTACAATCTCTTGCAGTTTTTTCCGATGATCATAAATCCAGATGGTTTGATGTACACAATCCAGGAACTGGTATTCAAGGTATTGTTTGTTTTGGTAGGGAATGTCAATCATTTTGAATCCGATAAAGATAGGAGGTTCTTCATACTCCTCTTCAGCACTTTGAAATCCTTCCATAAGTCCTGCGTGGTAATCATCGATGATTGTGTAAAGAGAAGGTGTTTGTTCTTCGGTAGAAAAAGGATGCAATAAATAGTATTCCTGGTCATAGTATTGAACCCCAGACCAAAAACTAGGAAACCAAGAAAAGCCATTGTAGTGTTGCTTCCATGTCTCATCTTGTAGCGAATATTCGGTTACAGTATTCGGAGACACTCCTGTAAATGCCATTGTCTCATTATGAAGAATCATATCACTGAGGAAGGTGGAATTGGGCACCCCAAAGCTAGGAGATATTAAGTTACAATTCAGATCAATTGATGTTTTACATTTTCCATTACTGTCAAACAGATTGAGAAAAGTTTGACTATTGTTGTGCGTATACAATATACCACCGGGATCAATACAAAAAGACATGGATGCGTGAATTTGACCAATTCGATTTGGTGTGGTACCATACTGCTCAATATTACTTTCAGTGAATCGGTATACTCTGCAATTCCAGCATTCCGGAAATTGCCCCGTGGAAATCATCATGATAGAATCCTCGTAAAGGGTGATATCCATGCAATCGTAACCAAATTCTTCTCTTTGTTCCGTAGAATCCAGCACAAATGAGTAAGTATGATCGTTTTGTCTTTCCAGGTGAAGCTTAAATAGAACAAATTGACCCGGTTGAGAATTTTGGAATGTGTGGTCATAACCGGTGAGTACAATTTGCTTGTTTTGTGAGCAATAATCAATACTAGTACAATCATCAGGTAGCCCATCGGAGTTTTCAATTACAACATTTTGACCCTGCGAGTTAAACCATAACACTGGATTCGGTTTCTCATCTTTTTCCTTTTTGTAATAATCAGAGGCAAAATAGATGATTCCATAGAGATCAAACTCTGGCACGTAGATGAAATCTGGCTTATCAATTGTGGAACTAACAAATTCCTCACATTGGAAATAAATTGTGTTAACAATAGATCCGTCTCTGTCTAACTGAAACATCGAATGTGGTTTTTGTGTCCAACTGTACACGGTCTTTAAAAGGTAAATCTGGTCCTTGTACAACTTACATGTTATGATATTTACATAATGATCATTTCTCTGTTCAAGTAATGCTTTTGGATAAGGTAGAGTTTTGAGAAGTTCCAATGATTCGATAGATAAAACATGGATTCCATCTTGCGAAGCAATGTAGAGATTTTGATTAGAGTCTGTACACATAGTTGGTTGTATATAGTACTTTTGATTGAAGTAAATAGAAAAGCGTGCTTCTTCTCCAAGAGGTGAGTAGCATCTTATGTATCCGTTACAAAGTTTTTCACAAAGGACAAGTAGATTCGGTACCTTTTCCAAATCAGACAGGAAATTCTTTTGGTAAGAGGCGAGGTGTTTGTGGATCAGCTTTTTGGTCTGAAGATCAAAAACACTGATCCCAGTTTGATCTAACACATACAGCTTATCGTCATAAACCAACGTGCTGCTAGGTTTCACCAAGTCACCGGCAATCGGACCGTACCCAATGATGGTAGACTGTTTCTTTTCATCGGCCTCTGCAAATGAAAATGAAAAGATAAACAATAAACCGCACAAAAAGCATACAAAGAAACGTCTCGCTACAACATATCTCATTGCTCTACCTCCCTTCAAAAAGTAAAAGCAAAAAGGAAACATTATCACTTCCAATACCAGTAGGCGATGTTCCAGAAGTCGCTAGTACTGGTGCTGCCACATGGCTTATAGTTCATTAAATCTTTGTGCAGACAAGAGAGATCGGTTCGATTGTGAAGAGGTAGAGAGGGTAGTTCTTTCAGTAAAATCTCTTGAACAATGTTCAAGTTCTCGTATATCTCAGTTTTGTTTACCGATGAGTAATTTTCTTCTAGGAAGTGATCAACAAGATCATGGGAAAAGCCTGTGTAGTTCTGACCTGTATATTCATTTCTATGGGTTGGTATTTCATTGGAATTCACAATTGAAAAGAGATTGGAGTAAGGACTCATAACCCATGCATACATACAAGCACAAGGACCATCAAATCTACGCTCCCTCAATGTGGATGTGAAGAAATTCATTGGAGACTCATTTGAGATGATCACTTCGATTCCTAGATCTTCCCAGCATTCCGTTATGATATCTTGTACGCTTTCTCTTGATATGTTACCAGACGTGGTCATGAAGGTAATGGTGAAAATTTCTCCATCTTTTTCGCGATATTTAGTCACAGGATCCATAATCCAACCAGCATTATCAAGAAGTCGTTCAGCTTCTTTTCTATCAAACGAATACTCGTGTAGGGGGTATTGTTGGCTTCCTAAATGCTTGGGTGAAAGCCAAGAATTGGATAGAATTACTTCGTTGTCGTTAAATACTTCCTCAAGGATTCTATCTCGATCAATAGCTAGCATCAATGCTTTACGAACATTTCGATCATTCAGGGGTTCTACGTCTACATTTAAATCGATATGCTCCCATGTAGCGTTTCGTGTGAATTGTGCACGATGCGTTGATGGAAGTGGATCATCTCCGTAATATATGGGAATCAAATCATCGATTGGTTGATTGGAATCTTGAAAAACTTCCCAAGGTGAAGAACGGAAGTTTAGTTGTATCTCGTCTAAAACTGGTGTATCAAATAAGTAATAGGGATTAGGCTTAAGGAGTATGTATCTACCAGCATTCCACTCTTCTATGCAATATGGACCAGCAAGAATAGGTTTTGTGCAATACTCTTCATCAAGAATGCAATTTTGAATGAACTCTGTATCTTGTTTATATTTGTCAGAGTTTATATATGCAGGATCATCGGGATGATAAGGTTCTAAATGATAGTTATATTTTTCTTCAAAATAGTGGTGTGGCAATATGCTTATAATTTCAGGATAAAGATAGGGTTCATTCCAACTTATTCTTACAGTTAACGGATTAACGATTTCAACTTTTTCAATTCGAGTTTCTGGATTTGAATACTCGTAAGTTTCAGGATGGTTGTAAAAATAAAGTGCAAAAACAATGTCTTGTACGGTAATAGGAGTACCATCTGACCATAAAAGGTTTTGCCGAAGCTCAAAAGTCACTTCCATAGTTTGGACTTCTCCATTTTTATCGGTTTGCGTAGTCCATAAACCATTTTCCTGCGTAGGGATACGTTTTAGTAGTTCAGGGGAAAAACACCAGTTGTAATCGAAAATTGGCAATGTTGACGGACTTATCATTGTTACAATATCACTAGATGTATCAACCCAATCCATGCCAGGAAAAAGTGTGGTTGGTTCCCCAAAAATGGCTATGCTGGCTTTACTACCCATTTTAGGTGGATTCATCATCATTGTATAACTATAGGCTGCTTCTCCAAAAAGGAGGGGTTGACGGGGGTGTATCTGACGATACCAATCGTTGATGGTATATCGATAGTTCATAAGCTGATAAGCAGGAAGGTAGCAAACGGTCATGCTCCCGATTGCTTCTTGGGGTACTTCGTAATATCCATCTTGTGCCGGTATAACCGGTTCGGTGTAAGAGAGAGCTTTTTGAATAGCCTCTTCTCCCATAGCATTCACCAGCCAAATACTAGCAACATATCGCAGTAGATAATCGGCCGGATAGAAATGACTCGTTTTTTCGATAATACCCGATTCAACTGCTGTTTGTATATACTTGTAGTTGGGATCATTTTTATCTACATCCACAAATTCGTGGCCAGAAGAAACCAAGGGAA
>CAZOYI010000030.1:0-13115 GCA_964583965.1 uncultured Caldisericota bacterium | reverse complement strand
TAGAGCATAACAGAATTTTGTTGAGAAGGTAGAGCCAAAAACATGGATCAATTCAATGTTGTAAGATTATTTGGGCTTGCAGAAGTGTAAAAGTCGGGTTTCTTATTTAATACCGCCTTGCAACAAACTTTATGGTATAATGATCCTATGAAAAACACTAAGATTGATATATTTGAAGTAGGCATTGACAGATTAAACGGTCCAAGCCATTATATCTATTACAAAGAACCTACGCTTCATTTTCAAAAAATCGGAATCAACAGTCTGTTTTCTCCTCCTACAGATCAAATCATAACAAATCCTGATTGGAGTTCTTTTTTTGAAAGTATGGAACCTTATCAAATATGGGATATCAACAAAGAATATGGATCTACTCTACTTGCAAAGCTTTGGTGGCATATTAACATTAAATTGGCTACAAAAGAAGTGGTTTCTTGTGGGATTAATCTATTTCCAGACCAAAAAACCGAATCGGAATCTCTTTTTTATAAAGCATTAAAAAGCTCATTAAATAGACTTATTGGGGATCATATGTTTTGATGAACTTGCAAACCACCACTATACGATCATTAAAAATATCGAATTATCGCTCATTGAAATTTTTCTCTATTTTTCCTCTGCAGCCTTTCTCCGTTTTTTTAGGCAAAAATGGATCCGGTAAATCAACCGTTCTAGACGCTATGCAATTTCTGTCAAATTGTATTCAATTTGGTCTTCATCAAACATGCAAAGAACGTGGTGGGATTAATGAGTTGTTATCAAAAGACTCTTCCCAATCTTTAGAAATCCAAATAGAGTTATATGACGATGAAAACGATGAATCCATGATTTACTCTCTTCAAATATCCCAAGAATCTGGAATTCCCTATGTATCCAAAGAAAAAGTTTTAATTCCACGATCAAGTAAACCCATACTTGAGTTTGAATCAGGCAAAGGCGTATCTCGCTATTATGAAAACGGTGTATTGATTGAACACACCGAGAAGTTTATTAATAACGATGTCCTTGCCATTACTCTATTCGGAAACTTTTCTCGATTTAGTGAATGTCATATCCTGTACCAATATCTTTTACACCTGAAAGTCTTTGATTTTCAAATTCATAATCTCCGAAAAACCCCTGTCTTTGAAAAAGAAACTCTGTTCGCACAAAATGGGGATAATATGGCGAATATGCTCTATACAATTCAAAATAATCAACCCTCTGTATATCAAAAAATCGTGCGCAATTTACAAAAACATATTCCCTCACTTGAGTCTATAGAAGCCCGACATGATCCTATGTTAAACGTGAACCAAATCTTTATGATCGATAAGGGATTTCCCAATCCCATTAGCATAAACTACATATCCAGCGGGACTCTTAAAATGCTTGCTTACTATATATTACTACTTCAGCAAAACGATCATACCTTTATAGGGCTTGAAGAACCCGAAAATTATATCCACCCGTTGTTTATACAGGATTTAGCTGAATTCTGCAGAGAAACCTCTGAAAACAAGCAAATTGTGATTTCTACACACTCTCCATTTTTTGTGAATGAAATGAACCCCGGTGAAGTTTGGGTATGCCGAAGAAATTTTGACGGGACAACAATGTGCGAAAACTTAACCGAGAACAAGGATTTGATAAGTTATGTAGAAAATGGCGCGAAAATTGGGCATTTGTGGTCCGAAGGATTCGTAGAAGAATAAATGCACTTTGAGATTCTTACCGAAGAAATATCAGCAGTAGCTGCTTTACAAATATTAGTTCCCAAAATCGTGCCCGGAGTATCAATCAAATTTCATGCATATCAAGGCAAATATGATTTGTTTAAAAAAATTCCCATTCAGTTGAAAGGGTATGGATTTAATCAAAAAAAAAATTGGCGGTATATTGTATTAGCAGATCGAGACCACGATGACTGTGAGCTGATGAAAAAAAGAATAGATGCCATTGCTTTAGATTGTCGATTGATTCCTTCTACCTCTTCAGAACTCTATTATAATTTCCTTGGTCGCATAGCAATAGAAGAATTAGAAGCTTGGTTTTTTGGAGATCTAGAGGCTATTCATAAGGCATATCCCAGAGTTGATTATCATCATCTTACGCACTGTCAAGAGTATCGTGATCCTGATCGAATTGAGGGAGGAACATGGGAAGCTCTTTATCGCGAACTGAAAATAGCAAAATATGTACGCAGAGGACTACCAAAAATCCGTACTGCAAGGGAAATTGCGATGCACATGGATCCTGATCAAAATCGTTCTGCAAGTTTTAGAGCTTTCCGTGATGGATTAAGAAAATTAAGAAAGACTGTAGTATGATTGAAATTAATGATTTAACACTTCAATTTGGCTCAAAGAAAATTTTCGACCATGTGCAATGGTTCGTACCTGCTGGCATAAAAATAGCATTAACTGGCGTCAATGGTGCTGGAAAAACGACACTATTGAGATGTATTCTCGGACAAGAAGATCGATACGAAGGTAACATTGAAATTGCAGGAAACCCAACGATTGGATTTTTACCACAAGAGTTGGATGTATTATCTTCTGATATTCTTTTTGAATATGTAAAAAAAGAATCTGGCTATGAGAGTTTAATGATTCAGTTTAAAGAGGTAGAATCTCTCTTTCAGAAGTATTCACAAGATGAAAAAAAACTTTCTACAATCGGTACAAAATATGAACACCTCCTGCATCGATTTCAATTGCTTGGAGGATACGAATTCGAATCCAATGTAAAAAAGATACTATCAGGACTGGGATTTTCACAAGAAGATTACTTAAAGAAGTGTACAGAATTTTCTGGAGGATGGAAAATGAGGATTCATCTTGCAAAAATTCTTTTTACCTCTCCTGATATTATGTTGCTTGATGAACCAACGAATCACCTTGACATTGCTAGTATTGAATGGCTCGAACAATATCTTCGTTCCTATGAAGGTACGATGATTGCTATTTCTCATGATCGAATGTTTCTTAATCATTGTATCGATAGAATTGCAGAACTAACCAATTGCAAAATAGCAGAGTACCCTGGTAATTATGATGCCTATATCCGACAATCTGAACAGAAGAAAGCAGAGCTTCTTCAAGAAAAACAAAGACAAGATGAATGGATTGAAAACACCACTACATTTATAAATCGATTTCGATATCAAGCTACAAAAGCAAGTGCTGTACAAAGCCGTATTAAAATGCTAGATAAAGTACAACGAATTGAGATTGATCCACCACCTAAAAGAATATCTTTCCGTTTTCCCCCTTGCGAAAGATCCGGGCTTAAGTCTGTAGAAGCGTCTTCTGTTACCAAAAAATATGCCGATCAAGTAGTTTTGGATTCTATTGACCTAACTATTGAACGAGGAGAAAAAATTGCTCTTGTAGGAAGAAATGGTGCTGGTAAATCAACGTTATCGAGATTACTGTCAAAAACAGAAGAGCCTACCTCTGGTAAAGTTATATGGGGGAAAAACGTTCATGTTAGTTTTTATGCACAAGAAAGTGCTCAAAATGTGAGTTACGAGAAAACAGTATGGGAAGAAATTCAATCCATTGAAACAAAAGCAAATGATCTTGAAAAACGTACTCTCCTCGGTGCTTTTTTATTTACTCAAGAAGATATGTCTAAACCAATTACGGTTCTTTCGGGAGGAGAGAAATCGAGACTTGCTCTTTGCAAAATTTTATTGCAACCCCATAATCTAATGATCTTAGATGAACCTGGTAATCATTTGGATATCTATACAAAAGAAATCTTCCAAAGAGCCTTAGTGGCTTACGATGGAACTCTTGTTATCGTATCGCACGATCGATTTTTTCTTGACCAAATAGCAACCCGTATTATTTCGATTGAAAACAAAAAAGTATACAATTACCTTGGAAATTACAGTTATTTCATACAGAAGAAAAACGCACAAGAAGCAATAAATGAGGACATAAATTCAAAGAATCCTTCAGAGAGAACTAAAACTACAACAGCCATAATAGAAAAGCAAAACAATGAATGTACAAAGAAATCGAAAGAACAGAAGAGGTTGGAATCCGAATTTCGAAAAAGATTACAACCCTATAAAGATCATGTTTTGAAATTAGAAAGCCTATGCGAGGAATTGGAAACAAAAAAAGCACAAGCGGAGAAATTGCTTTGCGACACTTCTACTCATAAAGATCCTGAGGCTTTGAAAGATGCTACCCAAGAAATGAAAAATGCTGATATTGCATTAAAGAAGACAATTGAAGAATGGGAATTCGCTCAAAAAGAGTACGAAGAACTATTGATTCAACAGCCCTAGAAAAGATTTTTAATCACGAAGATTATATTGTATAGTAATTTCTTGCAATTGAGCATTCCACGATACTTCACACCCAAGGGATTCTGCAACAAAACGAACAGGGACAAAAGTTCTTCCTGGGGGAAGAATCTGAGGCACCACTTTGGGATTATCTTTATCGATGCTAAACTCTTTACCGTTTAGCAAGGCGGTGTTTTTCCCAATCCAACACTCAATTGTTGTGTCATCAAGTTGGATTGTTATTTTTTTTGTTTCAGCAATCCATTGTACAATCCCACCAATCGGTTTCAATACATATACAATGGGTAAAAAAGTTCTACTTTGCAAGATTGTAGGTGCAACATCCATTGATATCTTTTTACGGTTTACAAAATAATCTTTAAGTCCAATATAGAAACGCATGACAATGGATTCTAAATCCCCTTTCTCGGTTGGGTATCCTTCAGAAATCCACTTTTCAAGTGTACCATCTAGAATATACACATCTCTGAAATCATGGAAGAGCAGGTCATTGGCAAACTCTTTTAACTCTTCTTTTGTCCCTCCGTAGATTACGGTTGGTTTTAAATGGTCCAAGGATGGAAGAACTTCTAAAAAATCATTATGAGTACAAAATATAGCATTTTTGATATGCTCTCGAGCGTATTGAGTAGAACTATCAAGAATTTGATAAGAATTTAGTGAGTCATTAACTTTTTTCATCTGAATGAGAGAGTGTGTACGAATAGCATTTTGGATTTGTTCTATCGTACCATATCCTCGGTGCGTATGGATGGAAGACGGATCTACTAACTCACCGTAGCTCCACAAAATGGGGAGATTGCCATTTGTTGGAAAAGGTTTATCAAATGAATCTTTGGTGTCAAGTTTTCTTCGAAACTCAAAATGGATCTTATCCTGATGAGTAGACACAGCAAAGTATTGAATATTATTCGTTCCACCAAGATCAGTATCAAGAGGGTGGGGACCAAATTCTTTTGTCCCGAAACTATCGGAAGCACCTTCTGTGGATTCTGAAACCCACCCTTGAATAATATCAGCACCCTTCATTTTAACTTCTGGATCCAACCCTATAGCACACCAACCATTCGTATGTGCAATAATTCCTCCTTTTAATGTATGACCTACAATCGTATAGAAAAAGGACCAATCCTGGTTTGTATTTGTATAAAATGCTTCGTATTCTGTTTTTTCAACAATACCATCTAAATCTGGAAAAAGTTCTGAACCAAGACTCCTGTTATGAGAATCAGAAGAATAGTATGAGTGTATGGGTATTTGTAAAAGTGTAAAACAAAAGATGATAAGGATAAATACGACAAAATGTCTCATATGTCCTCCTTCGAATGTTTATCTGTAGTATACCATCAAAAAGTAATTTAGATTGAGGAGGATTGTATGACTCAGGGCTAAAATTTTTTTATGTTCTTTCTTTCTAGATGAAAAAGGTTTTACATTGCAATTTCGATGTGATTGCACAATATGGGAACTTTTAATGTAAGGTTTTTTGTGCATGGTAATTGATTTCTTCTACAAGAATTTTATTTGTTTCTGGGAATGAATATTGACGAAGTGCACTGCGAAGTATATCTTTTTCTTCAAGTGTCTGTTTGATCGTTTGCACAAGTGTTTCAGGATTTGCTTCATTTTGGTGGAGAATTTTTAACAATCCCTTTTGGGCAAAGTATTCTGCATTTTTAATTTGCTCTCCACGGCTGTATTTTTTGGGTAGTGGAATGAGAATCATTGGTTTTTCTAGGGCAAAACCTTCAAATAAAGAATTTGCTCCAGCACGACCAATGATAAGATCAGAACATGCATATAGGTCTGCCATCTCATCGCCAGCAAATTCAAAGCATTTGTAACAAGAATCATCTACATGATAGGGGTGGTTGGTTCCAGTAAGATGTATGATTTGATAATGACATAAAAGGTAGGGGACAGTCTGTTTTACTAAATCATTCATAAAAGTAGAGCCTTGACTCCCTCCCATGATTAAAATAACGGGTAATTTTGCAGTGAAGCTGCATAATCCTAGTCCTTTTTTTGCGTTCCCACGTAATATGGTTTTTCGTATTGGATTACCCGTATAAAAAGCATTTTTGGTCGTTGTGGGGAAAGATGAATAGATTTTCGTAGCAATACGATTAATGAGCCTATTTGCCAAGCCAATGGATATGTCAGACTCGTGAGTAAGTACAGGTATTCCCAGTCGATGGGCAGCATAAGCCGGTGGAACAGAAACAAAACCACCTTTGGAGAATAAGACTAGTGGTTGAATGTCAGATAGCAGAGAAATACTCTTTTTGTATCCTAGATAAATTTGACGTAAACCTTGGATGTTTTTAAGACTGAAATTCCGTCGGTACTTTCCTGATTGTATACCATGAAAACTAATCTTGTGATCGTGCTTTTTGTTCCATTGATCAATAATGTCTTTTTCAGGACCATCGTTCATACCCATATAATGGATTGACCATTTTTGCTGATGTAAGTCTTCAATGAGCGCTATATTGGGAAAAACATGACCTGCTGTACCACCTCCGGTAAAAACAATGGTTTTCATATTTCTTGACTCCTAGAAAAAAGATTTTGTAATCGAAAGAACACGTATAAACGAGAAAACCAGGACCGAAATCCTGGTTTTATATAAAAATCATCAAATTTTACCCCAAGGACAAAATAATGCCACACCCACATCTTCATTGTACTTAAGTAGTGTATAAAAAGGGTAACAAAATGGTTACATAAAAAAGAAAAACGAAAAATGGAACAGGGTAATAAACAAAAGGAATAAGCTAAATAAAAGGAATATGACACCTAGTATCGCCAGAGAATATACACCTTTTTGATATATAGGAAGGGATTCACTTAGAATCATTCTTTTTGTTTCTTTTTGAATCGTTTTGAGTAGAGCATTATCTTGGCCTGGTTCCATGACGATTCTATATGTCTGGAATGAAGATTTTTTAATGATGAGTGATTGTTTTTTTTGTAAAAACAAAAAACGATCGTTTTTATGCTCGAACGGAATATTCAAAACAAAAAGTACCTTGCTAATATATGGCTGTAGATTTTCTTTTGAACAGAAAACTCGGAATTCTGAGGGAACAATTATCCACAATAAGAAAAGGTCAACAATGAACAAAAGATAAACGATAACAACTCCAATCCATTGATGCTGAATCACTAAAAAATACCCCATCAAAGCAAGAATACACAAGAATACGGTTCCTATTCTTTTTTGATCGGTTATGTAAGGTGTTTTTTTCCAATGTATAGTAGCAGAGAGGTAAATTGCATATAGAGCGAAGCAAAAGTAGACTATGGCTATGAAAAATCCAACATCTAGAACAGTTCTATTCACATACATCATCATGCCCTCCTCCATTATGGCTTTCTTTAATTATATGACGATGTTAAGAAAACGAAAAAAAAACGTATACTTTTTTTGTAAACCCATTAAAGGACAGAATATGATATCAAGCAAACGACCGCTGGAACGAATTGTCTCGGATAAAATGCAGTCTCAGTACCGATACGTTCTAACGCAGCCAGAAGGAATGAATTTTAGTCCGGATTTTGAGCCAGAGCTATCACCACAACAAATGTTAGCATTAGGAGTATTTGGTGGAAAGTACATGACAGATTGTGCGAAAGAATATCCCTCTTCTTGGTTTAAAGATGCGAAATTATGTCCAGAAATGCATGATCCAGATATAAATTTTTTTCATGTAAATGCCTCCATGAGCCTTTATTATTGGAGACAAAAAGGTTGGATTTACCACGAAGATCCCAGAGGATGGTTTCAATGGTATTGTCGTTACTATCTTGGAAGGCGTATTCCATTTGAAGATCAAAGGCAAATCAAACGCTGGCGAGCTATGCAACGACATATAGCTCTAATCAAGAAGCATTGTATTCCAAAAGACTATTTATGCCGACCAAAACAGCGACAAGCATTATTACATTGGGCCTATGATTCTCGAAAGATTTGATATGAGACCTTTTTTTTCTTCGCAAGTAGATGAAAAAAAAAGAAAAGATAATTTTTCTCACCGGGGCGATGTTTAATGCCAGTTGAGTATTCTACGATATTTCTTTCAGATCAACTGAAGAGTATTGTGTCTCAATATGGTTTTACATCCTTTTCATTTAGGGCATTGGATACTGATCAAAGAAAAGTAGTATTTAGCCAATCATTCCAATTAGAAGAAGAAGAGCTTGTTATCTTTAAAGATCAAAATAAGGAGTTTTTACAAAAGAGAAACCAATTAGACTACTCTCCCTTAATTTTGACGAAAGCTGGACAAAATATAGCTTCTTTATGGGTTACATTTTTCCACAAAACATTTGAATTCGAAGGTTTTTTTTGTTTTTCCACAAAGCTAATTCCATCAGTATTTGATAAAACGGAATTCTTACTACGTTTTCAAGAACTTTGTTATTTTATATCATCAGAGACCTATAACTGGACTACAATTGTAAATTTTACCGATGATTCAGTTTTTCTTAAGAACGAATCTTTGGAATATATGCTGGTAAATCGTAGTTTTCTCCTACAGCATGATCTCTCTTTAGAAAATGTGATAGGAAAAACCGATATTGACCTATTTGATACCGATTACGCTCTTTCCATGAACAAAATCGATGTTGATATACTGCAGCATAAGACAACTTTTCAACAAAAAGTTTTATTGAATCAAAAAGAATTGTGGATTCAAAAATATCCCATGCATTTACCCGATGGTTTTTGGGGAATTTGGGGAACAATACGAGACATTACTGAGCATGAAAGTCTACGCAAGGAGTTACAAACACAAAAAGAACATCTGAATAGTATTTTATGCTCAATTGATGATGCTGTTATTACGATCGACGCAAATGAGACTGTTACGTATATGAATCAAAAAGCTTTGGAAGTGTTAAAAATTTCCTATGACCAAAGTTTTGGAATGAACATTCGAGAATGTTGTACCTTCTTGCATCCCATTACAAAAAACAGGATGCAACGGTCATTATATGAATGGCTAATCGAGAAGCATTTTGAAAAAACTGCTTCTGAGTTAATTCTGCTTACTACCATTACAGAGCAAGAATATATGGTTTCTTTATCAATCTTTCCTCTTGCCTACGACAAAAACAAAGTACATGGCATGGTACTTGTTATTCGTAAATCCACACATGATGTTGAAATGAAATCCAAGATTGAAAGAAACCAGCGTACTCAACATGAAATTGAATACCAAAAAACCATTCGTCGAAATTTAGCCAAAAGCCTTTCAAATTCTCCATTGGGGATGATGTATTGGAAATATTCTTCTGGGAAGGCAACTGTTTTAGAATGGAATCGAACTGCAGAGAAGTTGTTTGGATGGAGCGCAAAAGAAATGGTTGGATACAACTTCATGGAGAAATTGTACTACCCAGATGATGTAGAAAGTTCTCATCATCGTATACAACAGTTACAAGAATCAAAGCATTCATATCATTTCCAAAACAAGTGTTATACCAAGAACAATCAAATCTTAACAATCAAATGGTTTGTTAGTTACATCAAAGAAGATGCTGACGGCGCCATTTATGGCATGTCATTAGCTGAAAATCTGACTGAAATTGAAAATGCCAAACAGAATATGGATCTTTTAAAGAAACAGTTAGAATATGCACTAGAAGGATCCAGAGCTGGCTCTTGGGATTGGTATATTGATATTGATCGGCTTGATGTTAACAGCAGGTGGCTTGAAATTTTTGGATACCAAGAAGATAAAATTCGAAAAATAGACTATCTTTCGAAAGAATATCTTTGGCTGAGTTGTATTCATCCAGATGATCTAAGTAAGTATAATGAAGAAATGCAGAAGCATCTTACCAAGCAGTCTGACTATTATCATTGTGAGTATAGGATTTTAACAAAAGATTCAAAATGGATTTGGATTGAAGATCGCGGAAAGATAACACAAGTAAGTGAATCTGGAACTCCAGTCCGAATGAGTGGAACGATTCAGAACATAACATACCAACGAAAAGTTTTCCAAGACTTACAAATTCGTAACTCAATTTCAAGTGTTTTTGTGGAATATACAGACGATTCTTTTTTCCCAGAGTTGTTAAAAAACATCCTTCAATTGACGGGATCTAAAGAAGGAGCAATTGGTTATTTTAGAGAAGACCAATCTTGTCATATTGCTTCTTTGTCAGATAGCATATGTAAGGGTACGTCATATAAGTTTCCATTCAAACTTATGTTCGAAGATTGGCAGAAGACACTTTGGGGAAAGCATCTTTTGCATGATTATGATAATCTTCGTATATTTCCTAGGTTACCCTTCTTAAAAGGTTGTATATCTTTCCAACAATCCATAGTTATACCCATCATACACATGGAACATTGTATAGGATTCTTCATTACATCCAATGTATCAAGTAATTATTCTAGTGAATACTTCGATGTAGCCAATACCATTGCTACCAGAATGAGTCATCTCTTCTACTCTCGTCTTCAATCTATATTTAACGAAGAAAAACGATATATCGCCGAACACAATTTGATAGCATCTGAAGAAAAGTTAGAGGGCGCATTAGAAGCATCTAATATTGGTTCTTGGGAATGGCAGATGTTTCAAGATCATATAGACTTTGATACCCGTTTTATGCGAATTCTGGGATATTCAGAACAAGCCTTTAAAGAATTGAATGTTACAAAGTGGAATCAGATCATCCATCCCGACGATGTATCGAAGAATGAAAGTGACTACCAGAAACATTTTCTTGGATTAAAACCGCACCATGGTGTTGATATTCGACTGAAACATAGAAATGGTTCTTGGATCTGGGTTACAAAAAGAGGTAAGTTTACTGATTATGACCAAGAGGGTAATCCCATTCAAATGAACGGTACGATTACAGAGATAACAAAAGTTAAGCAGGCTCAGTTAGAAGCTAGAGAACAAAGAGATGAGCTTGAATGGTTGCTGGCAGGACACCAAGAACTTTTAACCAAAATATCTGATAAAAGTCTGTTTTCTTATATTGCACAAACTCTATCAAGAAAAATACCAAAGAGCATTATATTTGTTTTTCAAGCTACAACTAATCAAAAAGCACTTCGCCTTGAGACATATGAAACTTCTGATGAAACCTTTAAAAAATCTCTTGTTCAATGGCTGCTACCCAAGTTATCTCAGTATGAAATACCAATTACTAATGAGTATTTACCTATTTTTTCAAGCAATACCTTATTTCAAATCCCAAAGAGCTTATTATTACAATCGATGGGGTTTTTCTCAAAAAGTGTTACCAAATTATTCCAGAACATTTTGGGGATTCAACATATCCACATGATTGGGTTCACGGGTAACAAGGGACACATGGGTAGTGCAATGATTGTTCAGTTGAACAAAGAATCCATACAGCATTCCAAGACAATTGAATCTTTTGTTTACCAAGCTTCTTTGGTGTTAGAAAGAATTTTGCTTGAAGCAGAAGAACAAGCAAACCGAACTAGGTTAGAGCAAGTAACAGAGCAATCAAAATCCATTATTTGGGAAACAGACTTAAACGGAACCATAACTTTTATTAGTTCGTATGTTAAGGAACTTCTTGGTTACACTCCAGAAGAATTAATACGCAATAAATCATGGGCAGAGCTCCATACTGAACAAGAAATGGACATAATTCTTCAGTTGTTTAATTCAAAACTTGCCAAGGGAGACTCATATAAGAATGTTTTCACAGAGTTAAAAACAAAAGATGGAGAAATTTTATATGTATCTTCCAATGCTGTACCCATAATTAAAAATCATGGCATATCAGGATATCGAGGAACAGATTATGATATTACAATATTGAAGAATATGGACCAGGCTAAAAATGAATTTATCAACACAGTTTCTCATGAAATGAGAACCCCTCTCACGGTGGTTCGAGAGGCGAATACAATTTTGGAAATGGAAGCCCTAACGTCTCAACAAAGACATGTACTAGAGATTAGTAAAAAAAACATTGAACGTCTTTCCAGGACTATCAATGATGTTCTTGATTACCAAAAGCTTCAAGCAAAAAAAGTTGAGTTGATCTATCATACAATTGATCTTCGGAAGTTTTTTAAAGAAATTATGGATTCGTACACTGTAGTTGCCGAAAAGAAGCATCTTTCTTTATCCATCCAAATGAAAACAAGCAACCCCTTTCTTTCCACTGACGAGGACAAACTGTATGAGGTAATTGGAAATCTTTTAGACAATGCCATAAAATATAGTGATCAAGGATCTGTTTCGATCCGCGTTGAAGATAAGGATTCTGATACGTTATGCTGTATAATCCAAGATACGGGCTTGGGTATAGACAAAAAAGAAATTCCAAAACTCTTTAGAGCATTTTCCCAAACCTCTGCTGTAAATACCAAGAAAACCGGAAGTACAGGATTGGGTTTAGCGATTTGCAAAGAGATTGTTCATTTGTTACAGGGTTCGATATCCGTTGAATCTAAAATCGGGGAAGGTACTACTTTTTTTGTAATGATTCCGAGAAAAAAAGGAAAACGAAAAGAATAGCTTTCTCTTTTGTTCAATTTACACCGCTCTAAGTTGTGAATTCTCCTTTTTAGCGTATATTTATGCTTACAATCTTATATACAAAGTGGGGTAAGTTATGGCAAGAAAAATGAAGTCCATGGACGGAAATACAGCCGCCGCCCATGTAGCATATGCCTTTACTGATGTTGCTTCTATTTTTCCAATTACACCTTCTTCTCCCATGGCCGAGCATATGGACTCTTGGTCTGCTAACGGAAGAAAAAATTTATTTGGACAAACAGTTGATGTTGTTGAAA
>CAZOYI010000029.1:0-4536 GCA_964583965.1 uncultured Caldisericota bacterium | reverse complement strand
TTCATTGACCATAGAATCTTCCTTTTTCTAAACCATCTTGTACAATTTCTTTTCGCTCTTCCAAAAACAATTGGTATCTTCTCATAATAAAGACTTCATATTCATCCACTTTGAACTCATTATCGCTATAAATCCGTTTTCCTTTGTACACAATTTCTTTTTGCAAAATGGTTCCAGCATCTCGTAAGCTGACTAAATCAACAGTTTTATGGAGTCCATGAGAAAGGTCCGATATCAAACCTAAATATTGGGATGTGTCAGTTTTAAAGGAATGATGGAAAAGAATAGCAATGTCAATATCGCTATCTTCTCTTTCATATGGCGTACCAAAGGATCCAAATAAATAAATGGCGTGTAAATTTGGATAGGAAGCTAGACAAATCTCTACTATGGTTTTTTCAATCGGAGCTACATCTTGTTTTTTCATATCCCAAGTATAATACCTTCTGTATTTGAAATCTAGCGAATAAACTACCTGTACAAAACATCATGAAACATTCTTCAGGGGTGTTGGAAGGGAGCTACCAGTTGTAGGGATCGAATTCGATGATATCACTCATGGATTTGACGACAGGGTTGCTGTCGGGGGCAAACGGAAAAAGGTATAAAGTACAACGATAAACACCTTCTTCGGTACTATTTGAATAGTTTGCTATGTAGTGTACGGGTACATTGAGATCGTCGTTTTGTGCATTTTGAAATACTTTATCCAATGCCTGTGCATCGTCAAAAATGAGAATGGAGATATTCTCGGATCTTTTGTCCAGTACCACCAGTTTTTTCACAAGATTTTTCGTTTTTTCACTAAGGTTTTCAAAATCTGATTCGAGAGGTGGAATTAAAACAAACAGGGTATCCCCCTCATCACTGCGCAAATGAGAAACCTGATGTACAATCTCGTAAGATGGAAATTGAATAGAGCTTAACAAGTATTCTTGGGTTTTTTGTTCGTCTTGATCAACGACAGGGGAAGGTGTCACTGGATCTGGTTGTATCTGAGAAGTTTTCTGAGGTAAACATGATCCCATGGATAGTACTACAACCCCAAGGAAGAAAATAAGAAGTGGATTTTTAGTTTTCACTACTCCTCCAGGGGTTCGTACAAAAAGCAAATTTGGAATGTTAAGCTGCAATGAGAAGAAATACTATCTTCTAATGGGTTTATTGTGATTGTTGCAGTGTTTTCCCCTATTTCTAACTCGTTTGTATCAATATACATGGCAATACCCTTTTTACGGTTTGCTTTCACGGTATAGTCTTTCAAAAAACGAAGATATGAAGAGTCTGAGGAAAGTGTGAAATGAGCATCTTCCAGTCCAATATTTTCCATACTGATATATCGCTTTGTTTCTTTGTCGCGTTGAATTGTTTCTAAATTAATGATGGAAGGAAACAAAAGAAATCCTTTTTCATTGTCAAACGGATCGGTACAGTATTCTAGCCAGACATTGCCAACAAACTCCCCTTCAACTTCAACCCAGACTAATGCTTTCAGCAGGGCAACATCAGACTGGTTTTGTATGTCAAATGATACCGTTTCTTCACCACTACCCTCAACGGAAAAAGTCTGACCATCCAGTACATAGTTTCGGAAATGAACTCTGTCTTGGATAACCAAATGTGAAACCAATGCAAAATGAAGTGTACCCTCTACATTGTCAAGTAAATCGTAACGAGCTGTGATTGTAAAATCATTTTCTATGTGTTCTTCTTTCGCAGATAACTCGATTTTTTTCGTAAAGGAGAAGTTTTCTAAGGTTTCGGATATTGTTTCGCAGATAGAATCAGAGAATCCGACCCAATTTTCAGTACCCTGAAGAACACAATAAGGAATACCCTGAACTTCATATTGGGTTCTTCTGTCTTGAATAAAGGAGTTTTTATTCATGACATCAAAGGTTAAAAATTGAAAAGGTGGAGTACCCGAATCGTATAATTCGACAATGACTTCATCCATCATCAAACATGGCCTGCACCAGCTTGCAGAATACTTTTCCAAAACTGGTATTTGCGATTGCTCCACCCAGTTTTCTTTTTCATCAGCAATAGCTGAAGAAGAAATGGAAAAAATTGATACGCAAAAAAGTGCAATACAACAAACTGAAATCCATTTTTTCATAGTGGTTCTCCTATGTGTTAGAAAGATGTCTAACAAATGCAAAAATACAATTATGAATTATACGTGAAACTCACCTTGTGTCCATTGGGGGTAGCTCATTTAGAATGGCCCAGAAGGCACCAATGTGTTTTACCGCTTCTAGAAAATCTTTGAAATTGACGGGTTTCACCACATAGGCATTGACACCCAAAGTATAGCATCTTTCTAGGTCAGGTTCCTGCCTAGAAGAGGTAAGCATAACGACAGGAAGCACTTTTAATAGTGCATTGCTTCGAATAGCTTCCAATACTTCAATGCCTCTCATGCGAGGCATTTTAATATCCAGCAGGATTACAACAGGATTTCCCTTCTTACGATTCTGGAAACGACCCTCATAATTCAAATATTCTATAACTTCTACACCGTCATTCACCACAACCACTTGGTTTGCTAAGTGAAAGTCGCGCAATGCCTCAAGTGTCAATTCTACATCCTGCGGGTTGTCTTCTGCTAGTAATATTGTTTTTAACTCTTTCATGATCGTTCCTTTCTGTGTTTAGGGATGCTAAAAAAGAAGGTTGCTCCATTGTTAGGTTCTGCTTCGGCCCATACCCGTCCATTGTGTTTGTGAACAATGCGCTGTACGTTGGCTAGTCCAATGCCAGTACCTTCAAATTCCGCCTGAGAGTGAAGACGTTGAAAAACCCCAAACAATTTGTGGGCATATTTCATATCAAAACCAACTCCATTGTCACGAACAAAGAACACTACATGAGTTTCATTTTCCGTGAAACCAATTTCAATTTCTGTGTTTTGATTTTTGCTTGTATATTTCAAAGCGTTATCAAGCAAGTTCATCCAGACTTGTTTCAACAGTGTGGAATCACCGAACACCCTAGGTAATTTCTGTTTGTTCCAGAGAATAATTCTGTTGGCAGTATGTTGCTGTACACTATCTAGTTCTTTTTCTATAAGGTCGTTCATATCGAACTCTGTTTTTCGAAGTTCCTGGCGACCCATTCTTGAAAATTGCAACAATTCATCAATCAGAACACCCATTTGTCTAGCTGCATTGGTGATGACTGATAAGTAATGCTGTGCTTGCTGGGGCAGATCAAGTGTGTATTTTTCTTGCAGCATTTCCACATAGCCATTAATATGTCGAAGCGGTGCCCGTAAATCATGGGAAACGGAATAGGAAAAAGCCTCCAATTCTTTGTTGGAAAGCTCAAGTTTTCTCTTTTCTTCTTGGAGTTCCGTTGTTAGATTGTTCAGATCTTCCACCATGTACAGCATAGCTTTTTCGCTTTTATGAAGTTTATCCACTTTCTCGCGCAGTTCATTGGTACGGTTTTCTACTGTTTCTTCCAGCTTATTTTTTAGTTCGGTAAGTTCAAGAGCAGACTGTTTAATTCCCGTAATATCTAAAAAGCAGCCTTCAATTCTAATGGGTTTACTCTGATCATCTCGTATCAGTCGAGCGCTTGCTAAAACTGACATGGAATCTCCAGTGGCAGTTTTAGCATTGATCTCATAATTACGAATTGCATCAGATTGGAGAAGCTCTTCTTGATAGGCTTCCCTCTCATCGGGGTTTTGCCAAAATTGAGAAAGGTGAATACCCCTATAATCCTCTTTTGGGTCTAGGTTAAAGATGCGAATAAACTCGTAATTATAATCCAATAGAATACCATCAAAGCTAACACTATAAAAACCTTCCATAAGATTTTTAATCATGTTGCAATACTCTTCTTCGCTCTTTTTGAGAGAGTGTGTCGATATATTGTATTCAAGATGAAGGAAAAATATAATAGCTGCCAGTACAACCATTGATGTTCCCGCAAAACCACTAGCTATGTTGGGTACTATATTGAAAAGAAAAGCAAGAGTTAGAATGTTAGTTAAAATAGCCAATAGTACAAGCCACACATAACTAGTTCGAGCTACACTTACAAAAATTCTACGCTTAAAAAGTACGATGAATGTAAGGATTACTGAGACAGCAAACTGAACCAAAACTCCAGGAGAAGGACCCAGGTTAATACCAAAAAATGGCAATGTACCATAGATGATAATGATAATACTTCCTAGATAGATATATCGCCACTGAATTGCATTGAAATACAGCAGCGCACCGAAAAGAATCCACAATGTTCCAAGGCCTGCCAATAAGCTAGTAAAGTACAAATCCATTGTCCCCGATGAAATATATGTATATAAACCCCATGCAGAACCTATAGTTACACATAACCATCCTGCTATAAGAAGAATATATCTTCTTTCTCGTTTCTGGATATAAAGGTGGACAAAAACGAATGTTGCCATCAAACGGATTCCCACTAAAAGAAGAAGGCTTACAACCAAAGCATCAATCATCATGATCTATGCCCATTATTCTTTTTTTTCATCACTGATTCTCTCCTCAGAAGAATCGGTTT
>CAZOYI010000028.1:0-2294 GCA_964583965.1 uncultured Caldisericota bacterium | reverse complement strand
GCACAGTGTCTCATTCAACCAAGAGATATCAATGATCCTGACCAATACATTGCACCCCTTAAAGGAATTTTTGTCTCTGAGTCTCATCTTTTCTCGTTTAATCAAGAAGGTTTCCATCTCATCGACATGATGTCTGGAACTCCTTTATGGCTATATCCCACGGACCAATACCAAATTGAAGAATTATACTCTCTGGAAGAAAATGTCTTCGTAGCCCATGCAAAGGACGCAAATGACAATCAATCCATTATGCAGTTTTCTTTAGCACCTGGAAAACAACTTAATATAAACCTCTATAACATTCATCTGGAAAATCCTGGATGGGGAAGTGGATGGGGACAGTTTATTGATCCTATCATACCGCATCAAAAAAATTTGTTTGCTCTACTGCAAGATAAAACCAACATCTTTGTACTAAGCCTTGCCAACCCAATTTTGCCTCAATCCAGCCATCAGCTTTTTGAAGTAAAGCCCCTTTGCACAAACATTTTGTTCTACAATAACTATTTCATTTTCCAGGCATGTACCAGCACAGATAACAGCGATTTTCACCTTCTAGCCTACAACATTGATACGGGGTATCTACGCAAAATTCAAAAAGGGCTTCATGAAAATGTTCATATTGAATGGGGTCTTCTCTTCTTTGAACTGGATGGTCTCTACTATAGCTGTTCCTTTAAAGATTTTAAACCAATGGCTTGTCCTGATTATCATCCCTTCCACTTAGCAGCATACAAAGAAAATGTAGACCGATACCCGCGCTGGAGTGGACATGACCCAATACCAAAAAGCTGGGAAGTTTTAGATATGTACTATATTCAGCAAGTGTTGCACGGGCATTTTACCCAAGAAACAGAAATACAAACGTTGTTTATTACCGGCGACGGAAGTCATTCTAAAATCGGAGTGATTGAAGAGAAGGATGGCTTTTCTGTGCCTGGTTTCCATTATGGTCAAGCCCCCTCTACCATTGGCTCTCTTGATTTTCATGCTATGGAAAACTCCCCAACTCTTCCCTTTTGGCAATCAAAAATCAAAGATATTGATCAAGATGGATTTGATGAAGTCATCGCATTACACTATTCTCTGGAAACACAAGAAGCAACCATCGCAATATGGGATTACTCTATAGAAGAGGATTGCTTTATTCCCCTCCCCGTCTTTCATGAAAAGAAAACACTTCATCCAGAGCTATTGGAAGTCGACAATCACATCTTTTTTCAGCATGAATCTGCCGACAATGAAGGCACGCTGTCTCAAATCACCTACTTATTTGTCTATCAACCCAAGCCTCTTCAATTCTCTCTTCAACCCATGAAAAGGAATATGCCTTCAAATATGTACATACAACCTCGCGGATCCTCCATAGAAACTTTTCATTTCTTAGAAAATCCCGCAAAAAAGAACTTCTTCACAACCCAAAAAACCACTTCCGTGAAGTTTCCGTTATTGAAAATACTCCCGCCCTATTTTGAACCCACTACAGACCAAGCAACAGAAGAAGAATTGCACTATCTGCAAAAACGCAATGAATATGTTAAAGCGTTTCTGAAACTTCTTGACACCGGGCTTGATCCTTTTGAAGGATCCATCTGTACAATCTGGCAAGGAGATAAAGGCCCCCATCAAAGGCCTTTTCAGTTAAAAACTTTACCAGATGAAGAAGAAAACAAAAGAGATTACGAAATCCTCTACAATATAGATTCCCTGTTCCCTGTCCAAGCAGAAGGCAAAGACTACATTCTTGTTCGAGCCTCTTCAAAGTATTACTACACGCATATTTTCCTTTTTAATGCACAGTTTGAATGTATCGATTCTTTCACATACTACCGTCCTGCCCGGGGTGGAGTTACTTCTGATGCCATGGTGAGTCTACAGAATCCCTCTCGATTCTGGATACAATCTGATACAAACACTGGTGTTGATCGTCTTCTTTTTGGAAATATTCGTAACGATCAACTTCAAATCAAGAATCAATTTGGAAAATTTTACCTGTACGAAAAACAGCTCTTTCACGGCGAAAAGGTAGTATTCATTGAAAAATGGGACACAATCTGTAATATTGACGCAAAGGGCAGCCATCTCACCATGAAAGGGTACCATTTTCTTGATGTTTGGTCAGGACACCAAAGTGATCAACTTCTCATGAAAGAAATGGAGGAGCAGCTACCTCTTCTCTATTCCGCACTATTGCATTATCAGTCGTTCTATGCCAAACCCACCCTTATACACCAGTATGGTGGCAAAACAATCCAACTTCCGGATGGACGCGAAAAACATCTCTATCTATCCGA
>CAZOYI010000027.1:0-3079 GCA_964583965.1 uncultured Caldisericota bacterium | reverse complement strand
GGATTGGTTTTCTTTTGTCAGTGTATGTTTTTGTGCAGTTTCTTTTTGGAGTTGTTCCTGGGTTTGATTCAATTCTTCTTTTAGATGTTGGTTTTCGTTCACCAAATCTTTGTTTTCAAGGGCTTTTACTTCTTCTTCCATAGCAGACATTAACTTTTTCTGACTTGTCAGAAGGTTTTTCATTGATTCCATTAAAGACATATCATCCCTCCGTTTACTAGCATTTTGCAGGATAACAACGTAACCAGACTATATCATTCCAACCTGTCAACAATCCTATGAAATCTTGTATACTCACAAGATAACTTTCCTTTACAAAGATCACTCCTATAATCATATTCTGTTTAGAAAGGTTTACAAGAGAAAACAAACTACTTCAAAAAAGATACATACATACTACTCGAAACCTAGGCATTGATTTTCAGGTTGAGCATAATTCTTTTTTGAAGGGTGGGAGTAACTTCATCAATGAAGATTAGGGGTGTTATTCTTTAAAGAAGCTTTTGCTATTAAAGGAAAAATTGTATAATCTATCGTTAAGGACATATAATGAGTGAATTAATGGCTGTTAATCCGACGATTTTAAAATGGGCTAGAGAAAGTATTAACTTGTCAATTGATGAGGTAGCTTTAGCTATTTTTCAGAAAATTGAAAAAGCTGACATTGTTAAAGGATGGGAAAATGGGACACTTCAACCTACCTATCCGAAATTAGAAGAAATTGCTAAGCTTTATAGTCGACCTACTTTCATTTTTTTCTTTCCTGAACCACCAGAAGAGGATTCCCCAACCACTGAATTTAGATCTACTGTACCTTCTGAGTATTTAGACCATCTTCCACCAACCATCATTAAAATCTTTAGAAAGCTGAAACAATACCAATTCAATTTGATTGAGTTACTTGAGAAGCATAATGGGGAGCTTGATCTGTTTCGAAACATACAACTAGACCATGATACAAGTATTCCCGAGATAGCACTGATTCTCCGAGATACAATGAAAATTGATATAGAAGTACAAAAGAAAATGTCTTGTAAAGAATTTTTTACCTATATTCGAGATAGTTTTAACGAACATGGTATTTGGGTTTTTACCGAGAATTTTGCGAATAACGATTTTTCTGGAATGTGTATTTATGACCCTGTTTATCCTGTTGTTATGGTTAACTCTGTAATGTCATATCAACGAAAATCATTTACCCTCTTTCATGAATTAGCCCACCTCTTACTAGATTATAGTGGGTTAGATGTACTGGGTACAAACCCTTATCTTCACTATCGAAACAACAGATATAGTTCCATAGAAGTATTATGTAATGCCTTTGCAGGAGAGTGTCTTGTTCCTAAAGATTATTTTACACCGTATTTGAAGAAAACTTTTGATATTGATTCTGTTAAGGAAATCGCTGATAGTTTTAGCGTTAGCAGGGCAGTCATTTTAAGGAAGTACCTTGACCATAACATGATCAATCAATATAAATATAGTGAACTGATCAAAAAATGGGATGATAGCTTCGAAAAAAGAAAACAACAGAGTAGTAAACCATTACCAATATACTATCCTACACAATTAAGCAAAATGGGTAAGCCTTATATTGAACTTGCATTTCGATCTTATTATGACAATAGAATCACTCTGGATGCTTTAGCATCTTATTTGGGGATGTCGAAAACAAACGCTATAAAACTTGAAGGAAAAATTTGAAAACCTCCATTTACGTTTTTGACACCAATACATTGTCCAATATTGGAAGGTTTTATTATGAATCTATTTTCCGATCTTTCTGGAATTTGTTCGAAACCTACGTTATAGATGGTCAAATTGTATCTGTACGAGATGTAAAAAAAGAAATCGAAAAAAAAGAGGGAATCAAAGCTCTCCCAAAACGATTAGAAGCTTTAAACAGAAGTTTCTTTCGTAACCCAAACAAGGAAGATTCAGTATTCATAACAAGAATGTTTCAAATCCCTCAGTTTCGGAATAGCATTAAACAAGATAAACTATTAAGCAATGATCCCTATGCTGATCCTTTTATCATAGCCAAGGCACAGTCCTTAAAAGGTACAGTGGTTACTGAGGAAAAACACTCTCCAAATTCTGGTAAAATACCTACCATTTGTGAGTATTATCAAATATGCTGTATCAATCTTGAACAGTTCTTTTCAAAGGAAAATTGGACATTTTAGACATATTAAAAACTGAGATATAAATTGTTTTTGGGTTTAGTCTCTGAGTCTGTTTTGTGCAATGATGAAATTCAATTGACATTTGTGGCATTCTTGTGTAACATAGTACTGTAAATATTTTACAGTTAGGTGTTATATGACATTTATACAAAAGCTGTCCAAGATGCGGGGATTGCAGACTGTTTTCACTATATCGGAGATTTCGTATATAACGCACTATAGCGATGGAAAATTGTATTCTGCATTGAAATATGCTGTAAAAACAAATCATCTGATCCGCATTTCAAAAGGCTTGTATGCTTTTGATCATCAGTATTCAAAATACGAATATGCGAACAAATTACGGTCTCCTTCTTACATTAGTTTGTATACAGTTTTGCAAGAACACAACATAGTGTTTCAACCCTATACTTCGGTTTTTTCCATCGCAAACCGAAACGAAACAATAGCAAGAGATGGGCAAAACTATGTGTATCGCAAGATCAAAGATTCCATTCTCCTTCAACCACTTGGTATTGCTTCTGAGAATGGTGTATTCAAAGCAAGTCCAGAAAGGGCTCTATGCGATAAAATATACCTGGATCATCAAGAGTATTTTGACAATCTTCGATCGATCAATTGGGATTTCGTAACATCACTTAACCAAAAAGTCTACAACGACAATCGGAATATTGCTTTGTTTGTTAAGGAGAACAAACCATGATCACTTTGGATAGGTCAAAACATCGAATAGTAATGACACAGCTGCTATTGGATTTTTATAAAGATTCCAGGATTTCCCCTCTCCTAGGATTTAAAGGAGGAACTGCAGCGATGATGTTTTATGATTTACCAAGATTTTCGGTGGATTTGGATTTTGATATCATGGCGGATACTTCAAAACGTTCTATCAA
>CAZOYI010000026.1:0-15985 GCA_964583965.1 uncultured Caldisericota bacterium | reverse complement strand
ACAATGTTCATTGCAGGGGGGCAAATCTGATGAATCATTCTATTCCAAATAGCTTGTGGGATACTGTCGATCAAGTCAATCATAGTTATTATTTTCGTGAAGCCATTCCTACAAAACGTAAACGAGAATTGGCATCATGGATTGCAGATCGGATACAAGAAGAAGGTGGTTACAACGGCTTATTCGCTCCAACGAATCATGATTATGAAAATACAGTCCGTACTTTTACGGGCGAACCGGTGACAAGTAGAGCCGGAAAGGCACATTTTCTAGGGGAAGAAGCACTGCATTCTCTTGTAATTCTTAACGTTCACAATACACACGTGGATAAAGCAAAAGAAGTTGCTGTCAACATTATTCACGACCTAATGCTTCAAAATGAAGTGGAAGGAAAATGGTGCGGTTTCTTTTGCTGCGGGAAGTGTACCGTTTCATACTGGCGCAATTTGATCCACGAAAGCATTCCATTTAGCCGACCAAGGCTTATGAAAGGTTTAGAAGACTTGAAAAGCCTACGGGATGGGAATGGACGCTGGAAACGATTTCCTTTTTATTATACTTTGTTAGCAATAGGTGATATGCCATCGAATATGATAAAAGATGAGCTACTATATATTCGACCTGCACTAGAAAGATTATCCCGGCGTTCCTATACAAAGGATCCATATCGAATTCGTAAGGAATACTTAATTCGAACTCTTTTGTGTAAAGCAAAAAAAATACCTGTGTTGAGTTAAAACAAACAAAAATCCAATAAAAAAAAGCCCCCTTGAAAGGGGGCAAAAAGCATAATATCAGTGTAAAAGTACTTAATGATCGTAACTGGCGCTACCTGATTGTCCGCAACCGCGGCCATCTCTTTGACCGATTCCTTGTCCACCAGATGCAGCTGCGTCTTTATCGGGAGTGCGATTCTTGTAAGAACGTTCCCCTTCTCCGCAGTTATCACAGTCACCACTGCAATCTTCAGGATGCTCAGTGCTTTCTTCTTCACCATAAGAATCACGATGTTGGAATCCAACTGAGCAATCTGATTCTGCTCCGCAGCTTTCCGATGCAATCACTTTACCTTGCCCGTTTCCTCTTCTTGCATCAGTAGATGGGGCTGTAAAGAGAGTGGCGGCTATGCCGATCAATACTACAGCACAAATTGCGATAATTAAAATCTTTTTCTCATTGTTTGTCATGTACTATTACCTCATTCAACAAATTTCTTTAGAAAATTCTCACAAGAATCTCTACCATATATATCGCTGTAAAAAGAAATCGTTACATAAAGCGATGGAAAAATCGAAAAGTTATTCCTATTTGGTATCGTCGGAGGAGGTATCCTTTGTTTGCATGGCGTCTTTTTCAATTTCAATATAGGCAGAAGGCTTCCCGGAATAATCGATTTCAGGAACCTTTTCAAAATTACATTCAATACCACCTGTCCATTTTGCTGCAAGATTGTAGATGATAGCACCTATGCACCCAAAAATAAATCCACTGATAGCACCAAAAATAGGAGCTAAAACGAGCAGTGCAACAAACAAGCCTGTAGAAATTCCATCAAAACCAGCCCCACTCATACCTTCCATACCCATACCCATGCCCATGCCGTAGCCATAGTCCATGGACTCTGATACTCCTTCAGTAACAAGTTTGACCAGCATTTGAATCATAGGGAACATCAAAAGCATGTACAAAAAGGAGATAATAGCAGAAATAACGGCTGCAATGTACCCATAGGATAAAATACCAATCTTTGTTAAACGAACCATATAAACCTCCCAAGTTTTGCATCATGATGGAAAAAAATTAACTCAAAATGCAGGTTATATTTCTATTATAGTAGAGAAAAGACCCAGTGGAAATAGTTCAAAATGTGGATTGTCTGGAATGGTGCTTTTTATTTCTTTAAATAAGCAGGAAAGAGAATGTGGAATGTAGAACCTTTACCCCACGTGGATTGCACCCAAATTTTTCCTTTGTGTAAATCAATGATTCGTTTGCTAATTACTAATCCAAGCCCGGTCCCTTCGTTTTTTGGATGTTCTTCACTCGTGATCTGACTAAATGTTTTGAATAGCTTTGGCAAATCCTCTTCTTTGATGCCAATCCCCGAATCAATTACTTCAATATGAACATATGCTTTTTTCTCTTCTGCTTGTTCTTGGTCTTGATTCCAATGATCGGGAAAGGCATGCACTTTGACATAACCTTGATGTGTATACTTCACGGCATTACTGAGAATGTTTACCAGTAGTTGTACGATCATATCTTTGTCAATATACATCGAAGGGCAATCTTCTGCAACAGCTTTTTGCAAGCGAATGTTCTTTTGATCAGCTAATGGGGCAATAGAGAAAAATGCCTCTCGAATAACAGCTAAGGGGTCTACCGGAGCTAACTTTGGAGTAAATCGACCTGATTGGAATTTTTGCAGGTTTAATATGTCGTTAATCAATCGTATAAGTCGATCGGCATTGCGCAAACAGAGCTCCAGAGTTTCTTTCTGATCTGGAAGTAAACTACCCAATGCTTCTTTGTGAACCATGTTGACACTTTCTCGAATAGCAAACAACGGAGTACGAAATTCGTGGGATACTGTATTGATAAAACTATCCTTCATGATTTCCAGTTGCTTTAACGGGGTGATATCAAAGGCAGATCCCCGATATCCTTTAAAAACATGATTGGCATTAAAAATAGGTGTTGCATTCAAAAGCAGATATAGAGTATCCCCTTGATAATCCAGGACACGGAACAAAAGATCTTCAATGGGCTTTTTCTTTTCGAATCGCTGTGCCAATTCTTTGTATTGATCCCGATATTTTGGATCCAATTGTTCCAAATCATTTTCTAATGAGCCTGTCGAAGTAAACTGGATACGAAAGAATTGAGAAATGAAATTTTCTTTGGTGAACCATTCTCGCTCATCCATTGATTCTGGAATTAAAAATAGTTTTTTAAAGTTCGTACTTAGGTAGGTGAAGTTCATTTCCTCGTCAGTTTCCCAAATGACTTCGCGAGTGTGATTGACCACTTGTTCAAATCGCTCCATACTTTCTTGAAGACGATTTTGTATGATTTTGCGCATCATATACTCACTGTACAGTGATCCCAACATTTCCATCATTTGTTTTTCAGAGTGTAAGAAGTCATTCGATAGTGCGAGGTTTTGTTTTGTACGAATGACTTCTATGACGCCCCATATGTCACCCTGGTCTGTGACAGACGGAGTTAAATTTTTGATAACCACCTGTTTGGTTAATATGGGGATCAGTGCTACACAGTGGTTGGTTAGAAAGTGCTGAAGAGCTGGGTTGGGTGCAACGCGAGAAACAGACTCAGCCGAAAATACATAAGGCAGGCATTTTTGAAGAGTCTGTATAATGTCAGGTTTTAAAAGTGGATCCACCCATTCCAGAAAAGGAACGATAGCAGGAGAGTCAGGGGCAGGAGTGTTTATTAGAGAATCAGAAGCAGGCGTAAAGAAAACCCAGGAGTTTTGGGAATTGCGAGATACATTTTGCACAATCCTTACTGTATCTACTTGCAAAAAGTTTTTAATAAAAGTAATTGACTGCATGAGACCATTCCACTTTTGATCTTGCGACAAAAGTGTATGACTTACTAATAGCAGTGCTTCCTGCAGCTGATTTTGCTTTTCCAGGTTTTTTTGATTTAGAATTTTCTGTGATACATCATAGATCTGGATAAGTGTTCCCAGATGCTTATCTCTTGAAACAATAGGCATCTTTTGCACTTCACACATACGTTCTTTGGGTTCCAACAATGGACTCGTATGTTGAAAAATAACGTTATGATCAATGGATTGAAATGCTTTTAAAAATGCAGGATGATTGCGAAAGGCATCAAAGATGGTTTTCCCGATACTTTTTTTGGGAATCTCAAAGCAGGTTTGAATTGCATGATTGATCATGATAATGCGATCTTGGTTATCGATTACAACGGCTCCCCTTTTTTCGCTTTTAACCAGAACATCATATGCGATGGGACGTAAGTCAAAAAATAGCCATTTAAAAAGGACAAAATACAAAATGATGGAAGAAACAATAAACCCAACGACGGAGAAGTCAATCCCTTTCCAAGGTAGAATTTCTCCGATATACAAAATATTACCAATCACTGGAAGTAGACAAGCAACACTCAGTATATAGTAACGTAATCGAAACACGATGTCGGTCTGAAATGCATAGAAAATCAGCATTAAAACTGAACCAATGACCAGAGAATATGAATATATTGCAATCAGCGTGTGTATAATTCCATGTTGATAATGCAACAAAAGATCTCGTATTCCGGTTATAGGAGTGATGTCAGTCCACAACCATGAGTGAAATGTGCCATTGGTAAAAACAAAGAATAAAAGGATGGCAGGAAGAATCAGTAGGCTAATCAATAGCTGCCAGTTAACTTTTTGAGCATTTGTCACAAATGCATGGATGGTTTGGAAAATGAATACTGCAACGGTTACAATCCCGATATAGGATATTTTTGAGCACCAGATTTTCTGCTCCATGGTGGGTAAAAGGTATTCCATACCTTGCGGAATAAGCCAGGCAATCACTGCAAGGAGTAACAGAGAAAAAAAGAAGCTATCTGGAGACTTTCTGCGTTCCCATGTAGCAAGAAATAAGAGAAAAAACCATGCAGACGTTGCAAATAATAGAAAAGAAAAACCAGGCAACCAAGTCATACATTCACCTTGTTTATATGTTGCATATTGTGAGAGTTTATGTCTGTAGGAGTATACTTATATCATTAGAAAAGAGAAAAAGAAAGAGAAAAGAGTAAAATACAGTAAGAAAAAAATTCAATCGACCTTTTCTAAAATATCAAAAAAGCCTTATTCAATGATCCTTTTAGTCCAAAGTGGATCATGAAGAAGAAACTTGGGCAATCCTTTCCTATGTGCTATAATATGCAGGAAACAAAAAACTATACAAAGAAGAGGTTAGAATATGCCTATATACGAGTTTAAATGTGAAGATTGTGGAGAAAACTTCGAAGTCCTTTCCACCTATGATGAACTAGCAAAAGTGACGTGTCCAAAATGTAAATCTAAGCACTTAAAGAAATTAATCTCTCACTTGGGCTTTATTAAGCATTCGGATCAATCTTTCAGCAGCTCATCTACTTCGTCTGAATCTTCTTCTAGCTGCCCTAGCTGCAGTGGAGGAAGCTGTTCGTTCGGTAAATGACCCCGCGCTCCTACCGGAGAACTACTTCAGTTAACACCACGAAAGGAACACCACATTGTGAGTGATGAAGGCAAACCAAAGGCCATAGAAGAATGCAAACAGAAATTCCTGAAAAAAATTCAGAAAGTAGAAAATACCGAAGACCTGGAAGCTCTTCGCATTAAATATTTGAGTCGAAAAGGTGAAATCCGTAAGCTTTTTAGTAAAATCTTAGATATTGCACCAGAAAATAGAGGATTGTACGGTTCTTGCATCAACGAACTAAAGGATACTATTGAAGAGAAAATTCAATCCTTGTTAGAAAATCTTTCTCATCAATCGACTACTTCTACTCCTGACAAACCTTTTTGCGACCTTACTCTTCCTGGAGTTCCTTTTGTGCTGGGTCATCAGCACCCAATCACGCAAATCATGGATGATCTTCTCGATATCTTTCGAAGTTTGAATTTCGATGTAGTTAGTGGCTATGAAATTGAGGATACTTTTCACAATTTTGATGCTTTGAATATTCATAAGTGGCACCCTTCTCGTAATCCCCAGGATACCTTCTATCTCGACCCTGAACATATTTTACGAACGCAAACTTCGTCGGTGCAGATACGTGCTATGGAAAACGGTAAACTGCCTTTACGCATTGTGTCCATGGGGCGTTGTTATCGACGTGATGCTAGCGATGCCACCCATTATCCAGTATTTCACCAAATTGAAGGTCTTGTTATCGATAAAAATGTTAATTTTTGTGATTTGAGCGGTATTCTTACAGAAATGATGACAGGTGTCTTTGGAACTCGCGTCGAAGTTCGCTTTCTTCCTTCCTATTTCCCTTTCGTCGAACCAGGTGCAGAAACCTTTATTTCCTGTCCATTTTGTAGTAGTAAAGGTTGCAGCGTATGCGGAAAAGCCGGAGAAATTGAACTTGGTGGATCAGGCATGGTGCATCCACAGGTTCTACGAAATGTGAATATTGATCCCACCGTATATCGAGGTTTTGCCTTTGGCTGGGGTATCGAACGCGTCGCGATGATGAAATACCAAATTGACGATATTCGTCTTTTTTACGAAAATAGTATTGATTTTCTGGAGCAATTTTAATGATGGTCTCTTATGGCTACCTACAAGACATACTAAAGAAGGATTGTCCATCCGTTGACCAAATCACTTCCAAGCTTCCAGAACTTGGGTTTGAAATCGAAAACATCTTTCCAGCTCAACACAATACGATTATCACCGTTAAAGTAATAAAAACACAAGAACTTCCTGCTACGAATCATTTGATTCAGGCCTTCATATCGGATGGTAAGCAAACACATCTGGTAGTAACAAGTTGGAAACAACTTCGAGTGGGGGGTGTATATGTGTGGGCACTGCCTAACACTACCATTGGAGGAATCACTCTTACTAGCAAAGATTTTCAAAATATTACCAGCGAAGGTATGCTTCTTTCTTCTGTTGAGCTAAGGCTGGACAATTCTCTTGTTTCCAATCAGGAACGATTGGGTCCAATGGAATTACCGTCGGATACTCCTGTTGGGGAAAATTTTTATGACCTATTTTGGCTATCCATGCCTACCTTCGATCTAAAAATTCCATATAACCGACCTGATTGCTATTGCATGGAGGGTATTTTACGCGAAATTACAGCTGCATTTGATCTCCATTTTCCACCCCTGGAACGTCGCCATATTCACCATATCTATCCTTCCTTCAAAGGTCTACAAGTAAAAAGAAGTGTTCAAAACAAAACCTTCAAAGGTTTAAAGGTGTTGGATTCACAAAGATGTCCCATCTACCTAGGCTCTCTTATAAGTAATGTAAAAATAGCACCAAGTCCTTTCGAAATTCGAAAACGTCTGCTGGCATTCCGCGTTAGACCTATCAACAATGTAGTGGATTGTGCCAACATGATCATGTTCTACTATCAGCAGCCTCTTCATACCTTCGATTTAGATAGGCTTATGGGACATCATATTGAAGTGCGAACCCCAAAAGCCCCTGAATCCTTTGATGCACTGGATGGAAAAACGTATACTCTCACCGAAAACGATTTGGTTATTGCCGATGAAGTTCGCCCAATTGCCATTGCTGGATTGATTGGATCAGGTGATTCTGAGATCCTTGACAGTACGAAAAACATTTTTATTGAATGCGCCTATTTTCAACCTAAAACGATTAGTCAAACCTCTGCTCGTCTTCATTTAGTAACAGATGCTTCATCACGATTTGCCCGTGGTATTGATCATGGACAATTGGAAGATGTATTAAAAATTACTGTCCAGCTGATGTCGGCGGTTTGTGATGGCACTATTGAAGGTGAGTTTTACACGCATAAAGTTTTATTTCCACCCTCTTCCGATATTGAATTGTCTTTGCAAGAGTTTACCAATGTCACCGGCATTGAAGTATCCAAATTCCAGGCATCTAGTATATTAAAAAAATTAGAAATACCGTTTGAGAATACCTTGCAAGATCGATTACGAATCCACCCCCCTACTTTCCGTGTTGATTTGCAGGAAAGCGTCGATATTATCGAGGAGCTTCTTCGTTTTACTGGATATCATAATATACATCCTTCCAAACCGGTGTATCAGATCGAATACAAGCCTCAGAAGCCATGGATCATCATGAACCGAATAATACGTCAGCAAATGAGTTCCTTGGGTTTTTACGAAGTATTATCTGATTCTTTTGCCAAAGATGAAGAAGTAGCTCTTCTGTATTCTCTCGATACCCCTGGCTTGATTCAAGTAGAAAATCCTCTTCGAAAAGATCAATCTTATCTCACTCCCAATCGAATCTTAGCACTTTTAGAAATTACAAAACGAAACATCTCTATGAAAAACACAAACCTTCGTTTGTATGAAATCGGAAATCACTATCTTGACGGTGAACACTTATATCTAGATTGGATTATTACCGGAGATACACAAAACCAAACCTGGTGCCAGCAGTCCCGTACAATGGATTTTTACTTTGCCAAAGGAGTCAAAGAAAATTCTGTTCTGCAGCGTTATCACATTCCATTTAACACACAACCTTCCAAAGATCGAACTTTATTCGATCCTTGTCAGGCACTGGATGTTATCGTTGACGGTCAGGTGATCGGTACATATGGTGGTGTCCATCCAAAACTGCTGGAACACTTTGATATTCGCCAAACCGTGTTTTATTCATATATGAAGCTTGAACCAATCATGAAATATCTTATTCGACATGGACAGTACCAATCTGTTTCAATTAGTCAAGATGTAGTGCGAGATATTGCCTTTTTAGTCGACTGGGATATTCCTGCGGGGCAATTGGTGAAAACAATTGAAAATTCTGTCGGGAGCTGTATCAAAAAAACAAACATATTTGATCTATATCAAGGGAAAAACATAGATCACACTAAAAAAAGCATTGCGATTCGCATCATGTTTAATTTTGGAGAAAATAAAACAAGCGAAGAAATCCAAGAAATTATGGATGAGATTGTCCAAAATTTGCAGAATGATTACAATATTGAGTTAAGAGAATAAGTATTCGTCATTTGTAAATGATGTTGATTGGTAAATGATGTTGTTGTGAACGTGGACCTTTTTGGTGGAGGTTGGTATGGATTTACGAAGCCTAGAGGCACTTGATTTTGAAGAAATACGTCACAGACTTTCTTCCTTTTCGCGCTGCAAAGCATCTGAAAAGCACTGTGAAGAATTGCATCCCTGGGTTACATTTGAAGATATCGAGGAATCCCTCAAGGAAACCAATGAAGCCGTCAAATTTCTGCAAGCACAGGGCGATATTCCTGTCCAAGAAACTGAAGAAATCCAAGAACTGGTCTCAAAAGCTTCCATTGCTTCCATGCTTCGAGGAAAAGAACTTCTTTCTGTAACGAGGTATGTTCGTACTTTTGAAGGTATTCTCGATCTTTTTTCTGGGAAAGAAGAATTGTTTCCTCGTTTGTATTTTATCGCACAACGCATTCCAAACTGCCATGAAATGATTCAAGAAATCGAAAAAGGTTTGGAAAACGACGGTTCTGTAAAAAGCGACGCCAGCGTTGAACTGATGAAAATACGAAAACAAATTGCCACTACTCTTAACAAGATTGAAGACACCTATGAAAAACTTCTCAACTCCCCCACCTATGGAAAAATGTTCCAAGATGACATTATTACCAAAATGAATGATCGCTACGTGATTTTATTGAAAACACAATATCGCACCCAGTTCCCTTGCAGAGTAATGGGTCGATCCGATTCAGGGGAATCTCTGTATGTGGAGCACATGGACGTTGTTGGATTGAATAATGACTACTACATGTACCAGCAGCTTGAACAAAAAGAAATAGAGAAAATTCTATCGCATCTCACTCAAAAAATTGGTGAAAAAGCATCCAGTATTCAAAAAGGAATTCAGCAAATCCATACACTTGATTTTGCCTTTGCGAAAGCAAAGCTAAGTCGCGAGTGGAATGGTGTGATGCCCAAGCTAAGCAAAAATCCTCTTTTAGATATTCACGATGCCAGACATCCCTTACTAAGTGTGACCAATGTGATTCCTATCACTTTTCATTTGGGGAAAGAGTTCCGTAGCATGATTATTACAGGCCCAAACACAGGAGGAAAAACAGTAACCCTCAAAACAGCAGGTCTTTTCCTTGCCCTGGCTTATTCAGGATTATTAATTCCTGCAGCTCCAGAGTCTATCATTGGGTGGTTTACGGATGTTCTTGCTGATATTGGCGAAGAACAAAGCATTCAACAAAGTTTAAGTACCTTTTCAGCTCATTTAACACGTTTGATCGAAATTCTAAAAAAAGCCAATCCCACTACCCTTCTGCTTATCGATGAGTTAGGATCTGGAACCGATCCTGAAGAAGGAGCAGCTCTGGGAATGGCTCTTCTGGAGTCACTCCACCGAGAAAAGATTCCCATGATGGTTTCAACACATCTTCCTCTGATCAAATCTTTTGCCTATGAATACGAAGACGCCGTAAATGCAAGTGTTGGCTTTGATATTGCCTCTCTTGCTCCCACCTACAAGCTGTATATCGGAAGCCCTGGTTCGAGCCAGGCCTTTGAGATTGCCAAACGTCTAGGCATTGAAAAAGACCTTTTAGAAGTCGCCAACAAGTATTTAGATACCAAAGCTGTATATACCCGTAAGCTTATGAACAATATGCATCGCAAAAAAGAAGAAATTGATCAAACCCTCACTCAAACCAAAGAAATGCAAAAAACCATCCAGCAACAAAAAGAGTATTATGAAGGCGAGATCAACAAAATCGAAACCAACTACAAAGGGAAATTTGAAAAAGATAGACTTCGATTCCAGAAACAAATGCAAGATTACATGGAAAAAGCCAAGGATGTTCTTTCGCAGTTGTCACGTCAGCAAAAGCACAGTAGAGAAGCTGAAGAACTTCTTCAAACAATGAACACAATTCAAGAAAAAGTTTCCAATGTCAGACCCGATACTGAATTGGATACTGATTCTCAAGAAAACACAGAAGAGGAAATACTCCTTGATTCAGATGAATATACCACTCAACCTGTTGAAAGAGCTCGCGACGTTAACGTAGGGGATTTTGTCTTCATTCCCTCCATTCAAAAAGAAGCCCTGGTTGTGAAGAAAATTCCTCAGAAGAAAAAGGTAGAAGTTCAATATGGACAGTGGAGACAAGTTTTGTCGTATACCGATATTCAATTGATCACAAAGGATGATGAAACGTCGGTCGATATTGAAGTTGATACACAACTCATAGAATCCTATTCCACTGACAACCCAGAACGATGCGATGTGCACGGATTTGGAGTCGAAGATGCGCTTCAAACCATTGACCAATTCTTGGACAAAGCTTATATGTCAAAACTTCCGCAAGTGTATATTTTGCATGGAGCAGGGACAGGTGTACTCCGCGAGGCTGTGCAAGAATTTGTGAAGAACCATCCTCACACAAAGAGCGTGAATCCAGGAGAAAAGACAACCATCGTATTTTTACGATAACTTCTTGATGGACACGGAATTTTATATATGGAGAGTTTGAGTATGTTTGTTTTTTTAGGAAATGGTTCATGATTTCAAAAAAGTATAGGAGGAAGCATGATTTATCCTTTGTTACCACTATTTAACGAAGAAGATAAAGAAAGAGATTTTGCTTCCTTAACTGACAAAACTCCTTGGTATAGTATTTTTGTGCAAACCGGGTACGAAGACAAAATACGAGCCTTTTACTTACAAGATTTTTGTCCTCATCTTGAGTTTATCATTCCAAAAAGGCAGCTCCGGGAACGACAAGAAGGACTCTGGAAAGAAATCTTGAAACCTATTTTTCCGGGTTATATTTTAGTCAGAGGATATATGAATTACAACGATTGCTATGCCATACGTCGTATGAATCATGTTTTGCGAGTATTAAGTGATTTTACGGGCGAGCCAAGTAGAATTCAACCCTCTGAAATTGCAGTGCTCCTCAAACTTCTTCAAAATGGAGAAGTGATCCGACCTTCCAAGGCGATTGATATGGGCGATCGAATTGAAATCGTTGATGGACCTTTAAGAACTTTACATGGAATTGTACAATCAGTGAACCGCCGCAAAAGTAGAGCTCGTATAGTGCTCAATTTTTTGCAAAAAGAGCGCAAGGTGGATGTTTCATTGCAGATTATTCGACTTGCGGAGAATAGCTAGTACCGTTTTTAAAATTGTAAACTTTTCATTTGCTATGATGACAAATCAACTTAAAATGATAACGTGAAAAAAATGCTCCATTTTTTGAATTTGATGAGTCGTTTGAAAGTGAGGCTATTGTATGGCTTTATTGGAAGTTAAAAACCTACATACCTATTTCCATACCATGGATGGTCTAACAAAATCTGTAGAGGGTGTTAGCTTCTCTGTTGATAGCGGAGTTACCCTTGGATTGGTTGGAGAATCAGGATGTGGAAAATCGGTTACATCTCTCTCTATTATGCAACTTTTGGCATGTCCACCTGGAGAGATTCACGAAGGGGAAATCTGGTTTCAAGGTGAAAACCTTCTGAAAAAAACTCCCGAACAAATGAGAAAGATTCGCGGAAATCAAATATCAATGATATTTCAAGAACCCATGACATCATTAAACCCTGTTTTTACAGTGGGCAGTCAAGTCATGGAAGTCTTAATGAATCATAAAGGCGTAACGGAACACGAAGCAAAAGAAAAAACCATTTCTCTGTTTCATGATGTTGGTATCCCCGATCCTAAACGCCGAGTCGATAACTTTCCACACCAAATGTCGGGAGGTATGCGACAGCGTGTCATGATCGCCATGGCCCTTGCATGTGATCCAAAACTTCTGATCGCAGACGAACCCACCACTGCTCTGGATGTAACCATCCAGGCACAAGTTCTTGAATTAATGCGAGAAATCAAAAAGAAAACCAACACATCCATCATCCTCATTACTCACAATCTGGCTGTTGTCGCTGAAATGGCAGACTATATTGCTGTTATGTATTATGGACGTCTTGTTGAATACGCACCCGTTAAAGAACTCTATGGAAATCCCAAGCATCCCTATACCCATGGCTTGTTAAATTCGATTCCTCGGGTTGACAAACCCAAAACAGATGCACTACTCCCCGCTATTCCTGGCGTTGTACCCAACCCTTACAATCCACCTTCTGGTTGCAAATTCCATCCCAGATGCAAGTATGCTCAACCCAAATGCAAACAAGAAGAACCCCCCTACGTACTATTGCCCGGTAGCGATAACCATCTTTGCCGTTGCTGGTTCCCAGTTCAAGAGTAAGGAGCGAATCGAAATATGAGCAAAAAAAACCTTCAATCCAAACCGTCTAAAAAAGACAAAGACATGATCTTCACGGATATAAAGCCCGATGTCCCAAAATTTAAATCAGATGCCTTGGTGGCTTGTCATAATTTGTACAAATTTTTCCCAATCCACGGTGGTATTTTAGGTCGGAAAATTGCAGACGTAAAAGCAGTTGACGACATCACATTCCAAATCCGACAAGGCGAAACCCACGCACTTGTAGGTGAATCAGGTTCGGGGAAAACAACAGCCGCAAAAACCCTCATTCGTCTTTATGACGCTACTTCTGGCGATATCTACCTTCGTAATTTTCACACCCATGCAATGGACAATATTACTCATACCCACGGTGACGAACTCCGAAGGCTCCGTTCTGAAATGCAAATCGTCTTTCAGGATCCCAGTGGATCACTGAATCCTCGTATTCCTGTTGGTGATATTATTGAAGAACCTCTGGTGGTTCACGGTGTTAAATCCAAAAAAGAGCGTCTTGAGCGCGTTGTAAATATCATGGAAATTGTTGGATTGCGTTCCGAGTATCTCAAACGATATTCTCACGAATTCTCAGGCGGACAACGTCAGCGAATCGGTATTGCTAGAGCACTTGTTCTCAATCCAAAATTTATTGTGTGCGACGAAGCTGTATCTGCTCTTGATGTATCCATCCAATCCCAAATCATCAATCTCCTTCAAGATCTTCAAAAGAAGTTCGATTTAACCTACTTGTTCATTGCTCACGATTTAGCTGTTGTTAGACATATGGCAGATACCGTTGGCGTAATGTATCTTGGAAAAATGGTCGAATCCGCACCCAACAATGTATTATTTAATAAACCCTCTCATCCCTATACGCAAGCACTTCTTAATGCGGTTCCTGTTCCCGATCCTTCCATAGAGCGCAACAAAACCATTATCATGGGCGACATTCCATCTCCCATCAATCCACCCAGTGGATGCCGTTTTCGTACCCGCTGTCCCAAAGTAATGGATATTTGTAAAGAACAAGTACCACCCACGAAGGAAATTGAACCGGACCACTTTGTAGCTTGCCACCTATTTTAAAAAAGGAAGCAAATCATGCGAAGCCCCATTGAAATTACAAATGTGAGTTTTAAAACAGCAGTAAGCGGGTACAGTAGAAAAGAAGTAGATGATTTTTTGCATGAGCTTCGCCATGATTATGAAGATCTTTACCAAAAAGTTGTTACATTTAAAGAAGAAAAACAGCATTTGCAAAAGGAGCTAGAACAATATACTTCTACAGGGGAGCAGTTGCAAAAAGCTCTCACGTTGGCACAAAAAACAGCTGACGACATCAAGCAGTCTGCAGAACGGCAAGCTGATTTAACCATCATGCAAGCCAATGTGAAAAGCCAACAAATCGTCCAAAAAGCGGAAGAAAAACTACAGCAAATTAGCAATCTATACCGAAAGTTCTCTAGTGAACTTTCCAGTTATTTGCAAACTTATCAAAACTTACTCCAGCGGCTTGACCACGAAGCCCAAAAGGTAACGGACATCGGCTGGAGAAACGATGATGAGAATTCTGAGAATTAAACGCACAAACGATAATTCATATTTTTGGGGGCAATAGTTTTGCTTTATTGGGAGTGATCATGAAGGTACAAAGTTCTATCATGCGTGTGCTCATGGTGACATGCATCGACTTGGTCATCATCAACACAGTTTTTCTGATTTTGGTCTATTTCGGTCCAATGACCTTTCTTATAAAAGTACCCTATCTTCGCTTTTGGATTCCTCTGAATCTTTTCTATGTTTTTCTTTCTGTGTTTGTCTTTCAAACCTCCCGCCACTTGTGGCGGTTTTTCAGTATTGTCGAATACATCAAGCTTATTGCTAGTGTAGGAACCTTTTCGCTTTTTTTCTTGACATTGCTTCTTTTTCTTCACCCCGAAACCGGCTTTTATGCCAATCTTTCCTTCACCGTCTTTTTGTTTTGCATCTTTATCTTTGCTTTGTCTGTTCCTCGCTTCATCAAACGGGTTTTACATTTCCCCATAAAACGCTTGCAGCAGTGCAAACGAATATCAGGTTCAGGAAATTCGAAAAAAAACACTGTCATCATTGGAGCAGGACAAGCAGGACACAAAATTCTTCGAGAAATTCAAGACTATGCTCAAAACCAGTATCACGTTATCGGTTTTATTGATGACGATCCTGCTAAAAAGAATACTGTGATCAGTGGAATTCCCGTGTTTGGAAACTCCAGTCAAATGCCTTCCGTCATTCAAAAGCACTGTATTCAAACCATCATCTTTGCCATTCCCTCTATATCCAACAACCGCCGCCGTGAGATGATCATCCAATTGGCAGGCACAAAAGTAGAAATTATCACTGTTCCCGGTATATATGAACTTTTGAATAAGGATCTCAACCTAGCGGCTCTTCGAAACATCAGCATTGAAGACCTTTTACCTCGAAAACCAATTCAAACCGACCTTGCCAAAGTGCAAGAGATCATTCAAGGCAAAGTTGTGCTTCTCACAGGAGCAGGGGGTTCTATTGGATCAGAACTTGCCCGTCAAATATCTCGTTTCAAACCCAAGCAGCTTATTTTATTTGAAAATTGCGAAAACAACCTCTTCTATATCGACCAAGAACTTCGCAATGAAGAAAATTTTGAAAAAGGAATTCCAGTCATTGCAGATATGAAAAGAAACGAAAGAGTGATGGAAATCTTTTATCGCTACCATCCAGAAATTGTATTCCATGCAGCTGCCTACAAACACGTACCCTTGATGGAACTAAACCCTACCGAGGCATATTCCAACAATGTCGAAGGTACACGCAATTTACTAGAAGCATCTGTACTGACAGGCGTGAAAACATTTATCAACATCAGCACCGACAAGGCCGTTAATCCTACTTGTGTGATGGGTAGAACCAAGCAAGAAATCGAAAAAATGATTTATGAATACGATCAAAAATATAGCATGGTTGGAGCTAGTGTACGATTTGG
>CAZOYI010000025.1:0-1612 GCA_964583965.1 uncultured Caldisericota bacterium | reverse complement strand
AGAAGATGAAAACTCTTGCTGAAAAACATAAAGTCCAATTGCGCCCGATGGTGAAGACACATAAGTGTCCGCAAATTATTCAAATGCAATTACAAGCAGGAGCAAAAGGCATGTTGGTAACCAGCATAAAAGAAGCAAATGCTGCAATATCTGTTGGTTGTACAGATATTACGTTTGCATATCCACACGCGCAAACAAATTTGTATCCAGCACTCCGGGAACTTGTTGCAAATACAAAGCTGACATTTACCATCGATCACATCGATCATATCACCTATTTAGCAAATTGCTTTCCTAAACAAACCAAGATAAACGTTCTAATCAAAATTGACTCTGGGTTACACCGTCTTGGCATTCTACCAACACAAACATCTACTATAAAAAGCTTAGTGAATGTGATTAGAAAGAATCCCATGCTCCAATTTAGTGGTTTTTCCACTCACGCTGGTCATGTGTATGCTGGCACCGCAGATGATGTTCAAAGAATTGCCAAAGAGGAACAAAATGCAATTCTTACAGCACAACATGCATTGGAATTGGCGCCAGCCCATCATACTACAGCTATTGGTTCTACGCCTACAGTACTAGCATCTGAAAGCTTTAGCGGAATTTCAGAGATACGTCCAGGCAATTACATATTTTTCGATCGCATCCAGGTATTGCTTGGTATAGCCACTTTACAGCAATGTGCTTTGTATGTACGAAGCACTGTGTTGAGCCGTCCTAGCAAAAATCAAATCATTATTGATGCGGGAAGTAAACAGCTTAGCCTAGACAAAGGTGCCCATGGCAATCAATCTCTACGGTCTTATGGATTGATTCTGGAAGAACCTGAAGCAGACTTGTTTTCTTTATCTGAAGAGCTTGGTTGGGTAAGGATCTCAGAACATTCTAAAATAAAACCCGGTAATATTCTTCATATTGTTCCGAACCATGCATGTACTACTGCATCCTGCTACCGTCATTTACAAGTCGTTGACAAGAACGGCAAGCTTATCGATACTTGGGACTTGGCTACTGGTAATTAGTAAAAAAAATCGATAAGAATCCTACTCCATTTAAAGTCCAAAAATATCTAAAAGTTTTTCCCAAAAGGTTTTGGTTCGACTCTCTTTTGAATGAAAACCAACTGGTTTAGGAGCAGATATTGGTTTGGTGCGGATATGAAATTGTACAGATTCTATAGAACCATTGTTTTTTGAAGCAAACGAAGGAGGATGCATATTCTCTCCGGTTAATGATCCCATTACATCATCTATCTGTTTTTGTACACGTTCATCCAAATCCATTATTTCATTTTTCAAATCAGTTAATCCTGTATTCAAGTCCAAAGATCCTTTTTTCATTTCGTTAGCGCCTTTTAGTAAATCGGACGAAGAATTAATCAACAGTGTAGTGCTTCCCGTAAACTCTTTGGTTCCTTTTAACAGCTCCATCATGCCTTGAGAGATGCTGTTACACCCTTGCGACATTTCTGTAAAGGCAATAGCAACATCTCTTATTGCTTGATCCATTTCTTCATAACTCGTTGATAGTTCATGTATACCCCTTGTGAGATCACGAATATCATCAGATAAATCAAAAAGAGTTTGAACTAGTAATTCAATGCTAT
>CAZOYI010000024.1:0-2089 GCA_964583965.1 uncultured Caldisericota bacterium | reverse complement strand
CTAAAAGAAGAAGGCTTACAACCAAAGCATCAATCATCATGATCTATGCCCATTATTCTTTTTTTTCATCACTGATTCTCTCCTCAGAAGAATCGGTTTTTCCATGATTTCTGAGTTCCGTTTTCAACTTTTTGATCTCTTCCCGCAGTTCATTCATGCGAATTTCCCGATTAATGGTAGCATCGTGAAACCTTTCAAGTTCAGACAATCGTTCCTGTAATTCTTTTGTCTTTTCTTCCACCTCTTTTTCTAGGTTATCTTTAAGCTGCATAAGCTGTTTTTCGGTTTCTTTATTCTCACTTATATCTTGAAAAGAGCCTTCTATTCTTACAATTCTTCCATTTTCATCTTGTACTGGCGTGCCAATCGTGCGTATCCAAAGACGCTTCCCTTTAGAAGTGATAATCTCCATTTCTTCATCGTAAGGAATACCTTTTTGGGTACAATCATTGTAAACTTGAGTGATTTTTTCTCGCCACTCGGGTGCATAGAAGTTGATACCGTCTTCTACCTTTGGTGCATACCCGCGAGGCATCTCATGAATATCTGCCACAGTGTCCGACCAGTGGGAGATATTTGTCGCAAGGTCCACATCCCAGCCACCAAATCTAGCAGTTTTGCCAGCAATCTGCAGAAGTAAATAACTTTCTTTAAGTCTAGCCGTGGTCCATTGATGTTTTTGTAAAACACGTACAACCAAAACTCCGGCTATTAAAAAAACGACAAGATATAGATATCTCATAAACAAAACATGAGGATGAGGATTAATAATAGCAATTTCCCAAAATGATTGATTCTGTTCATTAAAGATGAAATAGGTTACGATACTGTCTATGGACCAAATGAGGAAACTTATCAGTATAGAAAAAGCGTATATTCCGTTGATTGTACGGGCTACTGGAAGTTTTTTTAATTGAAACAACCGTCGCACAAATGATAGATGAAGAAGAACATAGGCTAACAATAGAAGCAAGTATGCTTTTATTGTATGCTTTATAGCTACTAAAACAAGCCAATCATAGGATACATAGTTCCACGTGATTGATGGATCCCAGAAAGGAGGATTTTGAGAAACAAGCCACCGGAAAATCGTAAAAAAACCGATTTCAATAAGAATTCGAAATGGAATTTCCACAACAAAGACCGAATAATACCAAGGATGCTTATCAAGCTCTGCTCTTTTGTCAGCCCAATAACCATGCCACACAATCCATAAAGTAAAGACAGGAACAGCATACAAAAAACCATATCCATCGGATCTCCATAGCCACCACATCGCTTGACATCCACCCGCAAGAGCGGATAACAACCCATATCGCCAGCCCCAGGCAAGTGAAATAAGAAGTGGAAAAAGTAGTCCCAATAGAATACTAACCTTAAAAAAGTCCGAGTCTATTAGTTGGATGTCAATAAAATTTACAGCAAATCCAATCAACCCGAAAAGAATGGATAGAAATATGCGGTACAAAGTGGTCTTTTGAATGATTGTTTTTGTTTTTGTCATTTCTGGTTTCGCTTTAACTGTTCAATCTCTTCGCGCAGTTCTTTGATGCGGAATTCTCTTTGTATAGTAGCGTCATGAAATCTTTCCAATTCAGAAACACGTTCATTTAGAGCTTGCGTCTTTTCAGCAATCTTTTTTTCTAACTGCTCGTTTAACTTCAATAGTTCCTTTTGAGCAATTTTTCGACTTACAATTTCACCAATCAAATTGGCAGAAACTTGCAATCGATCTTTTGCTATTTCAATAATATAAGGAGGACGGGATTTGTATTCTTTCGCTTTTTTTATCAATTCTTCCAGCGGAACGTTGTATTTTTCAGCGATTTTTCTTACTGTTTCTTCATCCCTTGGTGGGTTGCCATACCCAAAGTTTATCGCTCCAACTACTTTATCACCCGCAATAATAGGCACAGCATAAAGATGAATCCCACCCTCGCATTCGATATCGACTGGCTTGTTTGAATCCATTGCTACTTCTGATGCTTTTTTCCAGCACGATTCATGACAAAGCCATTTCCCACAATGCAGTGCTTCTTTATTGTCATCTGTCCCACACAATTCTCGAGAAGCCTGGTCCATAAACTGG
>CAZOYI010000023.1:0-6077 GCA_964583965.1 uncultured Caldisericota bacterium | reverse complement strand
CGCCCAGCATCCTCATCATGACCACCTGTTTCACCCGGATCGTGATCGTCCTGGCCCTTTTGCGACAGGCCATAGGCACCGCCCAACTGCCGCCTTATCAGGTGCTGATCGGGCTGGCATTTTTCCTGACCTTCCTGGTCATGGCCCCGACTTATGAAAAAATCCACAACGAGGAAGTATATTGGTGTATCGGTACTGGATACGGGTTTGCTTCCTTTTTCATGATGATCCCCTCCCAGGAAACAGGACTTGTACTCCTCACTAATACAAGCAATCAAAGCATATATCATGATATTGCTACCATTTTTATTCAGGGGCAACTTCCTATAGAGGATTTCATTAAAGCAACTCCAAATGAATCCGCCATACAATCCGATGAAGTTCCTTTGCGATTGATGATTGATCCTCTAGAATCTGATGCATACAAAGGAATCTATGAACATGATGTATATGGTCAAATTGAAGTTGTGACTAATCTTAATAATGTGGGAATTTTGTTAGGTAGCACAAAAGAGTTCCATGAACTTAAACACTACAATGCCGATGTGTTTTATTTTGAAGATCCCAAAATACTGCCTATGAGAGTATTTGTTTCTTTTCAAAAAGAAGGAGATGATCAGATTGTTTCTTGTACAGTCGATTACATGAAAGACACCTTAAATCCTTTTTTTATAAGAAAATAGCACTGTGAACATGATTTAAAAACACCATAAAGGAACACTATGCTTCAGTCAGAACCTATTGTTATTTCTATTTCGATACGAGAATTTGTGGAATCCATTTTTCTGCAAGGGGATTTATTTTTTGCAAAGTCATTGCAAAACGTTATGCAGGAAGGCATTCAGATTCATAAAAACTGGCAAAATATTCAGCAAGAGCAAGATGAAAACTATTCGTCAGAAATACCTCTTTTCTATGAATACAAAACCAATGACTTCCTGTTTCAGTTTACCGGTCGAATGGATGGTCTTATCATTCGAAAAAACAAATACTATGTAGAAGAGATAAAAAGCACAGTATTACCCCTTGAATCTATTTCTGAGAATACTTTTCCTGTACATTGGGCACAAGCAAAATGTTATGCATTTATGTATGCGCATGAAAAACAGAAAGCAAAAATGAATGTCATTGTAACGTATTATCAGAAGGAAACAGGAGAAATTCGTCAATTCCAGAAGTCGTATACATATGAAGCCCTGATTGCTTTTTTCCATTCTTTGGTTCATCAGTATGAGAAAAGTATTCTCCAAGAATATCAGTGGCAGATCCATCGCAATGAATCCATCGAAAAGCTTACGTTTCCTTTTTCTTCTTATCGAAAAGGACAGCAAGATTTGATTGATTCAGTGCAAGGAGCTACGCAAAATGGAGATGTCTTATTTGCACAGGCACCTACTGGTATTGGCAAAACAATGGCAGTTCTATTTGCTACTTTAAAAAGCATACCAGAAACAAGCCTTTCAAAAGTGTTTTATCTGACTGCCAGAACTCCTACGCAGAGAGTTGCAGAAAAAGCTTTACAGCTATTGCAACAGAATGGACTGCAGTATCGATATATAACCCTAGCAGCTAAAGAAAAGGTTTGCTTAATGGGCCTTCCTCATTGTATCGGAGATGAGTGTCCTTATGCAAAAGGGTACTATGACCGAATCAATGATGCGATAAATGATTTGCTGAAGAAGCAGCAGTACTACTCTATTGAAGATGTTGTGTTAACAGCGCAGAAGTATTCGATTTGTGCATTTGAGTTTTCATTGGACTTGTCTTTAAAATGTGACTGTATTATTTGCGATTACAATTATGTGTTTGATCCGAAAGTTTTTCTGAAACGATATTTCTTTGGCAATACGGGAAATGGGAAATATGCTTTTTTGATTGATGAAGCTCATAATATGGTGAAACGTGCACAAGAAATGTTTTCTGCTGAAATTTCTCAATATCAGATTCAAAGAGTTCTTCAAGAAACAAAAGCATTTGACGATCTGCAGGGGACTTTACATGATTTTCTTGGCGCATTTGATCTTATTCAACATAGAATGGAAGCCGAAGAGACAGAGAATTACTATTATTCCACCCTGGTACCAGAAGATTTCTGCATTGAAGTTGAAAAGACATATGATGCAATGAAAACTTTTTTGGAAGAGAAACATTTTAAAGATGTACCCTATTCTCTTGTTGTCTTATTTTACGATTTGAAACACTTTCTGAAAGTTCACGATTTATTTGACTCTCACTATTCTTTTATTGCTACAAAAGAAAAATCAGGACTTCGTTGCAAAGAGTTTTGTATGGATCCCTCTAGTCTAATGCAGAGTATTCTACAAAGAAGCTATACATCTGTTTTCTTTTCTGCAACATTGTCCCCTATCCAGTATTTTGTTCGTATGTTAGGAGGTGGAAGAGACTCTGTACAGTTTCGGACGGATTCTCCATTTCCCAAAGAAAACTTGCATGTTGTCATTGAAAATGAGATTTCAACAAAATACAAAGAACGACCTCAATCGTTTGAGAAAATTGCTTTGTATATTCGATCAATTGCTGACACAAAGATTGGAAATTACTTTGTCTTTTTTCCTTCTTATGCCTATATGAACAAAGTCTACGAGACGTTTCAACTGATCAAAGGAAAAACCTCATGTATTCTTCAAAAACCAAATATGAACGAAAAAGAAAGAAATGAGTTCTTAACGTCCTTTTCCTTCCATCATGGAAGATCTTTGATTGGTTTTGCTGTGATGGGGGGTATATTTGGAGAAGGAATTGATTTGGTCGGAGATCAACTGTCTGGTGCGATTATAGTTGGAGTAGGACTACCCACGATCAATCTGGAAAATATGGTTTTAAAGAAATACTTTGATGAGAACGAAGAATCTGGTTTTGGATTTGCATTTGTTTATCCTGGAATCAACAGAGTTTTACAAGCGGTAGGACGAGTGATTCGTACGGAAGAAGATAGGGGTGTAGTTTTGCTTATCGATAAACGTTTCGACCATCCAAACTACCGCAAGCTTCTACCTGAAGAATGGGGATATGTTCCAGGAATTCACAATCCAAAGCTCTACGCAAGTTTATTAAAAGAGTTTTGGAAGGATATCTAAAACAATTATTCTGAATCTATGCCAGTAATACTGATAAAGTTTGAGGGACTACTGTAAAGAGTCTTTTCTTTTGATGGTTTGTCAGGGATCGTTACATACGCACACACGAAGTAAACATGGTCTTTTGTCGAATCATACTCCTCAACAGTAATCTGGTACAAACAATCAGAATCTGGAACCATATCGTCATATGATATGCTTTGCAAAGGCTTTCTCTTTCCGTCTACCCATTCAAAGAGAGTGAACCCATGAGCTTTATATTGGTAAGAGAAATGAAAATGAAGTTTTTGATCTTCTTTTTCGACCTGGACATTTTCTGGTGCAAGAGGAGGATATGCTGGTATTGTTGCTCGAACAGCATATGATCGTATTGTTCCACCAATGCCTTGAATACCAATCTGATACCAATAGGTTTCTCCGATCTTAACATTCGTATCTGTCCAGATTGAGATGTTTCTGTCATTGGTTTGGTGTATTACTTCATAGGGGCTATTCTTAGTTCTTCGGAAGATTTGAAGAGCTCCCGGTTCAGAAGTATTATCTTTCCATGCTATTTGAACACCATTTTCAGACACGTTTTCGATAGAAACCATGGTTGGAATTAATGGACATTCACATAAGAGCCGAACATGATTGAATATAACTGGATAAAACTGGTTGAAGTCTGTATAAAAAAAGCGATGGTTTTCGTAGATTTTTAACCATTCTCTGGTGTAATCTATGTACACAAAAAAACTATAAATATCTTGTTCTCTTTGGGTATCAAAAGCTTCTGTTCCGTATTCCTGGTACGTGAAATATTGAGAAACTCCCCTGACAATGTGCTCCGTCAAACAGCTTTGCCAATCAAGGATTTTCTGGTATCGCATCTGTGTTGATATTGGTTTGAATAGTTTGGAAGTAGCTAATATTTCTGTTTTGTGATCATATATTAAAGGATTGACATAGGCATAACTAAAGCTTTTTAAAAGCTGCTTATGGAGATCATCAGGACCAGCCCAATAGGGATTACGATCCCCCTTTTTTTCTTCTACGTCATAGGGCCCGATTAAGGCATAGTAGTTTTTATCGACATGCGTCCCATACCCAATTTCACTGAATAATGGAACAAGGATAAGAGAGTGAGATCGATCTGAGAATCCAAAATAATCCTCAAGCATGGGTATTGTATTTTTTGAACCTAATTTTTTTTCGACTTGCTCTATACAATCCTGATAAAACAATTGGTGCTGATGATAGAAACCCATGAAATCGGTAAGTTTGGCAAAATCTCGAAGAAGAACTAAAAAGTCATTTAAATTTCTTTCACCACCAGCTTTATCAATGATTTCTTTAGTAAAAGGAGTCATGATTTTAAATTCCGGTGGATTGGATAGGTGTAGCATGAAGGTTGAAGGGATTTCTTGGGCAAAACCATAGTTGTACCACATCACACTAAACATCTCAACAGCAGGATGTCCGTAGTGCTGAAAAAAGGTTCCTTGAATTTCATACATATAATCAAAATCTAGCTCTGACATGGGCCATGCACCAATCATCATCTGCAAGATAGAAATGAACTCAGTTCGTGGATCAATAGTAATATTGACTTGTTTTTTCGTAGTATAGGCGGAATGTAATCCGTGCTTATGGGAAGATCGAATTGCATAAACAGAAGAGAGTTGTAGACTGGAAGCTAAAAGTAAACTGATACACAAAAGTGACAGCAAAATTTTCTTCGAATAATGAATCATTTTCGCTCCGACAAAAAAGATTTAACTAGAATAGTAGAATGGGTAAAAAAAGGTTCAATCTTCATCGGTTTTTTCCATTTTCTGTATTTTTTCAATAAGAGTTTTTATTCTCTCAACCAAAAGTTCTTTAGCAGATTCAGGTTCCTCTTCTGCCAGTAGAAAAACATCTCGCCACAATTCAATTTGGGTATGTTCTCCTTTAATGTACAAGGAGCCACAAAGGTCTTCTTCCATCACCGAAAATATTTGTGTTAGTGTTAGATTTTCTGCATAACCTGTTATTATGCTATGGTAAATAATGATGCCCTTACCCCCTTCTGCCTTAAATGTTGTGTTTAACAAATCGATAATAGAATTATGCAAGAAGATACACGTGTCACATTTGTCTTTGTGATGAAATTGGACAATCTCTGCATGGTATTCAGGAAGGTTCTGTGTTTCCCATTTTTCAGGGAAATAGCTCTGGGTTTTATAAGATTTAGAAGTTCTGTTTGGAGTATTACTAGAACAACTCACATGAAAAACAATAAAAACAAGACTCAGAAAAATGATCAATATGTATTTCATTGAGTAATTATCTTTCATAAAGGCCTCCACACATATTATATCATAGTCTTCGCTGAAAAAGTTACGATGTGTTTACTTCATTGAATTTTAATACGATGATCATACAATGGAGGTAGAATCTAGAGAACCATGGGGGGACAGCTATGAATGTTGGAATTAATGGTTTTGGTAGAGTTGGAAAGCAAATATTAAAAGTTTTGCTGGAAAACTACTCAGATGTGAATGTTGTTCAAGTGAATGAACTAGCTCCAATTGAGACGTCTGCTTTTTTATTTAAACATGATTCTGTATATGGGAATTATCCACAAAAGGTCACCACTGATAATGGATTTTTGGTTATCGGTGAACACCGAATTCGAATGTCACATGAGAAAGATCCTGAAACCCTTATATGGGACCCTTCAATTGAGATCATTATTGAAGCGACAGGTGTTTTTACAAAAAGAGAACTTGCTGCAAAACATTTGAAGGGGAATGTTCGACAAGTCATCATTACTGCTCCTTCTTCAAACGCTGATTTAATGATAGTGATGGGCGTAAATGAAAATTTGTTTGATGGTACTCAGCACAAAGTAATTTCTAATGCCTCCTGCACGACGAACAGTCTTGCCCCGGTTGCAAAAGTACTTCATGAAAATTTTCACATTGTGTCAGGTTTTATGACCACAATTCACTCATA
>CAZOYI010000022.1:0-13223 GCA_964583965.1 uncultured Caldisericota bacterium | reverse complement strand
ATCATTTTTGATGACGGAATGTCGGTGGTGTATGACTACGCATTACCTGTTTTCGAAGAATTTGGTGTGCGGGGCAGTTGTTTCATCATCCCCGATTTTGTTGGGCTAGAATGGGATGGGTTTATGACACAAAGGCAGGTGGACTTCCTAGCATATTGGTATGGCTGGGGAATTGGAGGTCATGACTGGATGAAACTAACGGATCTTCCCATGGAACATTCTCCGGGAGATCCAGACTGGTTGTATACACTGGATGAATCCTTAGCTAGGAACAAGGCTTATTTTGACAAGCATAAGTATTCTGGAAGAGATTGCTATGCAATTCCTTATGGCTCTTACAATGAAAAAGTGCTAGATACAATTTCGAAGTATTATACTTACATTCGACCTCATAATAACCTTTCACAGCCTAGTGGGTATATCTCTCCCTCTACCATCAATTCTCATGTTGTTTATGCAGACCTACACATTGAAGAAGTGCAGCGTTGGATTCATAATGCCAAAGAGAACGGTGATTGGGTAATATTAGTCATGCACAGAGTGGTTCCGAATCCTAGAAGCGGTATTGATACGGAAAACTCTGTTGATTACTTACGACAAATACTAGAATATGCACTGTATATAGAAGAAGTTGACGTTTTGCCTTTCCATGAAGTTCTAGAAGAATACTATCCTCTTGCTGGGTAGTTTTACTGTGCTTTTCCTTGATTGGCTACTTTTTGTGTAGCAGCGCGAATAATATCTTCATCTCCAAGGTAGTAGTGACGGATTGGTTCTAGGCTGTCGGTTAACTCGTATACAAGAGGAATGCCTGTGGGGATGTTAATGCTAACAATCTCATTCTCCGGTACTTTATCAATGATTTTTACCATTGCTCGTAAACTGTTCCCATGAGCGGCAATAAGTAAGTTTTCTCCTGCTTGTATATCGGCTTGTATAGATCCTTCCCAAAGAGGAAGCACCCGGGCTACGTTGTCCTTTAAAGATTCACACAAAGGCAATTCTTCTTTGCTTAACGCTGCATATCGAGGATCATTTCCGGGATATCGATCATCTGATTCTTCTAGTACGGGAGGTGGAGTGTCATAGCTACGTCTCCAAATATGCACTTGTTCTTCTCCATATTTTTTTGCCATTTCCGCTTTGTTTAATCCTTGCAAAGCACCATAATGTCTCTCATTGAGCTGCCAATATCGAACAACAGGGATCCACATAAGATCCATTTCATCTAATGTAATCCAAAGTGTACGTATGGCTCTTTTTAAGTAAGATGTATATGCTTTTGAAAAAGAAAAATTATTTTCTTTCAGAATTGTACCAGCAGATAGGGCTTCTTCTTTGCCTTTTTCACTCAAGTCAATATCAGTCCATCCTGTGAACCGGTTTTCTTTGTTCCAAAGACTTTCTCCGTGCCTTAACAATACTAATTTTTTCATTTGTAATCTCCTGCAAAGAAATGTCTACTGTGTATTATATGGAAAAGAGCAGAAAAATCTGGTACTGAAAAAGGATTTGTTGGATTTGGAAAATGCATAAAAAAACTCCCCGAGAGGGACTCGAACCCCCAACCTATTGGTTAACAGCCAACCGCTCTACCATTGAGCTATCGAGGAATTATTAACAACGATGATTATATTGACCTTTTTTGAGAAGTCAACAAGGATTTTTTAGAGGATGAACATTGCATCCCCAAAACTATAAAATCGGTATTGATTGCAAATTGCCTCTTGGTACGATGAAAGAATATGTTCTCGATCGTAAAGGGCCGAGACTAACATGAGAAGAGTGGAGCCAGGTAAGTGAAAATTGGTGATCAATCGATCAATGATTTGATATTGATAACCCGGAGTGATGAATAAATCTGTTACTCCTTTTCTGGGGACTACTTCTCTGTTTTTGGCGCAGCTTTCCAGCGTTCTTACAACGGTTGTGCCAACACCTATACAAGCATGACCATTCTGCTTTGCTTTGTTGATTGTATCTGCTGCTTTTGCAGAAACTTCAAACCATTCAAAATCCATTGTATGATCCGATATGTCCTCACATTTCACTGGTTTAAAGGTACCTGGTCCAACATGAAGTGTAACATGAACAATTTGAACTCCTTTATTTTTAATTGTAGAAAGCAGCTCATGAGTAAAGTGCAAGCCTGCCGTAGGTGCTGCTACTGAGCCGTTGTATTTTGCATAAACAGTTTGATAATACTCCTTCCATTGATCTGGATCAGATTTGATATAGGGAGGAAGGGGCGTTTTACCAATATCTTCAAGCAGCTCAATAAAAGACTGGGACATATCCCATGAGAATTCAATCAATCGTTCGCCACCTGGAAGAATATCCACCACTTTCCCTTCCAGTTTCCCACTTGGGTGATGTAGGATTTGGCCTATTCTTGCTTTTCTTCCAGGGCTTGCCATGCTGATCCAAACCTGGTCTGTGTTGGGTCGAATCAAAAGAACTTCAACATGTCCTCTCGTGTCTTTTCTCTCCAAAAATAATCGGGCTGGTATGACGCGAGTGTCATTCAAAACAAGAACGTCCAGAGGATTCAGGTATTGAACAATATCTTTAAAGGTAAGATGGGATGTGGTGTGCCGACTTCGATCCAGCACCATAAGTTTTGCCATCTCTCTTTTAAGTTCAGGAGTTTGAGCAATCAATTCGTGCGGTAAATCAAAACTAAAATCCGTTGTTTTCATTCCTTATGCAACTTCTTTCTAAGGATTTCTAATCGCTGTTTAAATTGTTTTTCTTTTCCTTCTTCCGAAGGGGTATAGAATTCTTTTCCCTGAAGCGAGGGAGGTAAATACTTCGTTGCAACAATACCATTACTAGTATGCGGAGGATAAACATATCCTTTTCCATATCCCATTTCCTTCATCATTTTTGTGGGAGCATTACGTAGAAACATGGGTACTTGTGCATCAGGATTATCCTGGTGAGTTTTTTGTGCACGTTGAATTGCCTCATAGATGCGATTGCTTTTAGGTGCTAATGCCAGATATGCAACGATTTCTCCCAAGATGACATCACATTCAGGGGATTGTCCAATGGATGCGTGGACTAACTCCAACAGGTTGAGAGCCATTCTTGCGTCGCCCGATGCGTAGTTGATGATGATCTGGATGTATTTCTGTGGCAAAGAATTTTGAAAATGAACCCCTTTGTCTTTGTCCGAAAGTGCCCGATTTACAATCAATCGAATATCGTTTTCTTCCAAAGGATGCAAAACCACAATTTTAAGTCGAGAGAGCAAAGCATTGTTGAGAGCAAAGGATGGATTTTCGGTTGTCGCGCCTACTAGCACAATATTCCCATTTTCAATAAAAGGGAGAAATGCATCCTGCTGGGCTTTGTTGAAACGATGGATTTCGTCTATAAATAGCAGAATCGTTTGGTTTTGTTGATCGATTTCCTTCAGTAATTTTTTTATCTCTGGAATTCCTGAAGTAACCGCGCTAAAGGGTACAAAAGGAGTAGAAACATGACTTGCGATGATACGAGCAATGGTTGTTTTACCAGTGCCGGGTGGTCCCCAAAAAACCAAAGAAGGGATTTTTTTTGCTGAAAGAATTGTCGTTAAAAAACCCTTTGCTCCCAATATATGGTTTTGGCCTAGAACTTCTTTTAGGGTAGATGGCCTCATACGTTCAGCTAGTGGTTTTCTATGTTGGTTTTTAGGTACCGATCCAAATAAGTTCTGCATGCAACTACTGTAACGAAACACTGTTTCGAGTCAAGCAGAAGCCCTTACTTTCCTATTGTCAATCGGAAGAATCTTCTTTTTTCTGTATTTTCTCTATAAAATCATGTTTCATTTCGAATGTACCAAGAAGCTGATGTTTCAACTGACCATTTGTATATACTAATGAAAGAAACGAAGCATTGGCGTAAGGATCAATGGGGTGCAATGAGCCAGGAGATATCTGTGTAACATTGTGGATTGATAAATGGAGAGTATACCAGTTTTTAGAGGAATACTTGTTAAAAATCCATGAAGATCCTCCCATAATCGATTCCCACAAAAGGATGTCGCCATTTTTGGAAGAGAGAAGGATTTGCGGATGGTAAAACCGGAAAAAAACATGAGAAGGAACGGTTTGTTGCCTTTGCACTTGTATGGAATTGTCTTTTGGTGAAATGAAAAAGGAAACCAGGTGGGTACTTTGATCCGCAAGGAGGGCAACAAGTTCATTGGCGTCTTGATCCCAGCATAGGATAGTGTCACTAAATTCTGCAATTGGGGGAAAAGAAAGGGTATTTTCTACGGGAGGATATGGGGCTATGTAAATGTTTTTTGAAGACTGAGGCGAAAAGGCAAGTAGATATTTTTGTCCTTCCAATTCCATAAGCTCGATTTTTTCAAGCACAGCCTCGGATTGAATATTATACACAGGACCTTGGGATTGGTCAATAAGATTCACGGAGCGAAGCATTTGCTGAGAAGCAGAAGCAGTGGTTTGGGTTATGCAGAGAAGAAGAGTATCGCCATCCAGGGCGATACTCTCAATGGTTTCGTTATCGAATTTGTTGTTTATCCACGCGGGATAGTCGGGGAATAAGGGCGAAGGTGCATCCATTTTTACAGGATGACGTTTAATCGATCCTGCAATCATTCCCAGGGAGTACATGTATTCTCCATGAAGAAAAGATTCTTTGTAGAATATATCTTCCTTAGAGTCCATAAATGTAGAACTCACGGGTAAAGCATGGAATGTCTGGTGATCTTTTTGAAACAGAACTCGATACCGCCTCATGTGGTCTATAGTTTTAGGCACATCGCAGGAAATAAGAGGGAGAATAACTATGCAAAACACAAGAGATAGAAGAACTTTCTTTTGCTTGAGCGTACGAGACAATATAGAGGAGGGGGTTCTTCTATCTCTCATTGCTAGTATTCAATTTCGCCTTCACGTTGTTCATCCAGAATACATACCATTTTGATAGGCTTTTTCTTTTTACCGTTGTCATGTTCTTGGTGAACAGTATAGCATACTGGAGAGCATTCTTGATCTTCTTCTTTCTTTTCTTCGATTAAACATAATTTTCGTATTTCTGCTCCACTATGTTCTTCGGCATACTCTACCGTGTATAATTCGGGGTCATCGGGATCTCGAGGGTCGTCTCCAATGATGTATTCGTAACAAGTGTAACAACATACTATTACCGCAATCTTAGCACAAGCACCTTCTAGGGGGTTTCCACCGTTCCTCCACGGTGTTGCACGGCAATCAATGCCTTCTTCGGGGTAACCAATGAAAATAACACCAGGATCTGCACCGAGTTCCGGTTTCATCCATGGTGGGATATAGACATAGTCTTTTCCAATGGGAGCGGTTCCAAGTGGTAGAATGGGAGTGCCAGTAATACCTTTTTGCAAGAAGGGATTCACAATGTTTTGGGGATTCCACTCATTTTTGAGTTTGTTGGTGAATATGTCATATTCATAGGAAGCGACAGGATTACCCATTTGGTCGGTAATCAAAATAACATTTCCAAAATTGTCATTATGGAAATAGTATTCTCCATTGTTTTGAGAGCCTGTTGGAGTGTTATCTGTGTACGTCATGGAAAGAATTCTGCCAGTGGGATCTGTCGTGAAGTTTTGTGTGATTTGTAACGTTTGATTTGGTGCGTATCGGTATGCTTTTTCTAGTCCGTTTGGACCATGGTGGAATATCCATTGATGCAGTTGAATTCCATCTTGATAGGTGGTGAGGGAATTCATTTGTCCTCGTTTGTTGTAGTTGATGCTGTAGGAAATCATAGAACCAATTTCGGTGTAGCTAATATTTGTGATTTGACTTTTACTATCCCAGGATAGCTGCAGAGTTTTGTTTCCTGGGAAGGATACACTGGATAATTTCCCCAAGCTAGCATTGTAGTTGAAAGTGGCGATTCCAGCCCCGCCGGGATATCCAATTTCACTGATGGTGTGGTTGGTTGGAGATCGCTGAATGGTATACGTGCCTAGTAGAGAGTCTTGAATAGTTTGGAGTAGACCATCGGTTTGCGAATACGAATAGGTGTAGGTTTGATTCGAAGAAGCAGTGGTTATAGATTGTAGTTTGCCTGTTTGACTTCCAGAAGGGATGTATTGGATGGAATGGGAATCGGTGAATTGGTTTTGGCCAGCAACCACAGTATGTTGATAGTTGGTTCTTTGGTCCAATCCATTGAATTGAGTGTCGGTTGCCATGAGTTCATTTTGACCTGTAGAATCCAAAACCTTACTTTGATCGTGTATTTTGTTGGAATAGGTTTGTAGATACTGTGTATTGTTGGGATTGGTAATGGAGGTGAGTTGGTATTGATCGGTATAGGTGTAGGTAAAAGAACCCTGAAGAGCTTTGGAAGTATTGTTCAAAGATTGTATTCTATGTTTATTGTTATACTGATAGGAATAACTATTCAGTTCACCACTTCCGGTTATGGAGCCAGGAAGATGGAGCTTGGAAAACCCGCCTTGGTAGTTGTAGATTACTCCATTGCTTCCTTCTTGCCATGAATTTATGCGCCCTGTAGAGGTGTAGGTGTATTGAACACCACTGGATGTTTCTTTGTATCCATCGGGTGTGTAAGACCATGTATCACTACCACCTCCCACGTAATTCAAGGCAGTTTTTCTGCCAATCAAATCGTAACTATGTGTTCCAATTTCGTCGGCTAATACATCTCCTCGGATGGAATAAGCAAACTGTATTGTACCTTTAATTGGATGATTTTCGACTGTAACTTGTCCGATATCATTGTATTGCCAGCTTGTAACCCCTTTTTTGGAGTTGGTGGAGGAAGTGGGGAGATTATTGTTATTGTATGTAATTTGGGTGGTGCTTCCGTCAGGGTATAGGATTGAGTTTTTGTTATAGAATGCATCATAAGAATATGTAGTGGTATTGTCTAGATGGTTTGTTAGACTTTCGGAATATCCATTACCAAGATAGGTATGGATGGTTTGGTGGCCATATGAATTTGTAGTGGAATAAGGGTTGGGAGAATAATTGGGTACAAAGCTTTCTAGAGAAGATTGAAAACTCATGTTCAAGATGCTATGAGGATTGGCATACACTGACATCGGAATGGCTTTAATATCTCGGTTTGACATAAGAACAGAATTGTCTCCAACTATTTGTGTGTAGGAGAAAGATTCTGTACACCCTGTTTCACTTGTCCATGAAAGTGTTTCACCGTTTGCTCCATATTGGTGGGATGTTTCTTCATTGGTAATAGAATCAGTGGTTTGTGTAATTCGATTGCTGGAATCGTAGGTGTAAGCTTTTGCTGAAATAGGGATACCATTTTGTACAGAACCTTCAAACTGATTGGCAGTCGTAACATATCCATTGTGATTATACTGAAACGAGGATTCGTTTCCATCGGGAAAGATGATTTGAGACAGAAAACTCGTAGTAGGATTATAATTGTAGGTTGTTGTAGCGGTTCCAGTTTTAGTGGGAATTGTAAAAGAGATGATTTGACCAAAAGCATTGTAGTCGTAGGTGGTTATTTCTCCAAGAGAATTTGTTATGCCAGATGTTAGATTGGGAGCATCAACATCATTGTATTGGTAAGTGGTTTCATTCCAGATGGATGGAGTGGCTTTTTCTTTAAAAGAAATTAGTTTTCCGTCTATGCTATCTTGTGGAAGGTAGGTATATACCATTTCAAAATAGTCGTTACCAGTAGAAGGAGGAGCATCTTTGTGGGAAATAAGGTGTCCAACATCATCATAGGTAAAATCCGTTGTAATACCATTGGAATCTTGGACGGAATTAACCCATCCCTCTTGTGTGTAGGAAATGGTTTGTTTGGATTCAACACTGCCACTAGTTTGTGATATTTTTTCCAAGTGATCGCTGTTTACACCAAAGTAATACTTTACAATTTTATTTTCAGCATCAATTACTTCTGTTTTCTTTGCATAAGGGGAGGATGCTGTAGTAAACTGGAACGTTGTGGTATCTCCGGAAGGAATTGTCCAGTTGGCAATCGGGTAAGGGTTTGTTGTGGAATAGTCGATATCGTATTCAAAACCAGCAAAATCGGAATGTTGTGTTAGTAAACCGTTTGCATCGTAGGAAAAGCCACAAGATGAAGTGGAATTGGGTTTTTGAATAGAGGTAAGAGTGTCTTCGTTGGCATCGTACGATAAGTTCCAAGTTTGGTTCATGCCATCTGTGATGGATTGTAGCATACCGTTGGCATTCCAGGAAAGGGTATATCGAATAGAAGAGTGAATGTCATCTGTAACCTCAACAGGGAGATCACTGGTGTATGAGATAGTATATCCGACTCCTTGTGGAGACTTCACTTGTGTAAGTTTCCCTTGTGCATCGAACTCGTACGAAATTTTGTTGAGTAGTTGTAGAGTGAAGGAATTATCTGGATTTTTCTGTAGTGTTCCTTTAAAGCCAAACGGATTGGAATATGATTGTGTTGCAGCATCATACGAAAACGACAAAATGGCTCCTGAGGGGTCAATATAGCGGACATTTTGTGTTTGTGAATCTTCCTGTAAACAACTTAAATAGGTTAGAATCCAACCTTTTCCCAGTCCAACATTCTCAGTAGCATTGAATGAGTTGTAAGTCATCTCTAGCGGAATAGGAAGCGAAATACCTTCCAATTTGGGAAATTGAACCTGAAACAAGACATTTCCTGATTTCAAATCAGCAAGAAGGGATGTCCATTGAGAAGTTGGATGAAAAATGTATTCTGCATTGGAACCATATCTGCCTGCCTGCGCATGTCCATATCCTGCAGAAATAGAAGCAGGATAATGAATATGCTTTGAAAAGGCAGAGTTGTCCATTGAATACACAAAGGAAATTGAAAAGGATTGAAAACACACACATAACGCAGTAAAAATAGTAACGAAAATACTTTTCTTCAGTAAAAAAATTCCTTTACTCATACAGATCTCCTTACAATATTGTTGAAAGAGTTTTAAGCTAATCTCATTATAAATCCAAACGCTAAATATGAAAATACAAAAACCATGAAAATTTATCTTTTTGTAAAAAAAAATTGTTCAATTTTAATTTTTTATGCGAGATCTGAAAAAAAGTCTTGCCTCAACCATTTTCTAATTTTCTCTTTTCGCACATAATATAAGTATATTTTTCTAGATTATTTTTTACAAGGAGGGAGAAATGATACGTAAAAGTTTGTGTTTTTTTTGTGTTGTTTGTATCTTATTCATGTCGCCGTCATCAACTGTTACCGCTGTCAAAAATATACCTCCTACGTTTCATGAATTGTATTGGTTTATTCCTTCTACAATGAAAGTAGACCGTACGTATGAAGAATTTACCTTTCAAGAATCACAACAATTGGTGGTTGCTATGAAATATATGAATCCACGGGAGGGTGAATATTCTCATTCTGTTTTTTCGCCCTGTGGAGGAGCGATTCACCTGTACCCAATTGTAGCTATCGACAAGGTGATTAAATTTTATCCAACTCTCCGTACTACATCCTATTACAAAAGCCCTAACGGGGAAGAAATCAAAACACTTATTTTTCTCACTTGTGCAAAAAATATTGAGGGGGAATGGTTATTTTTCTACTTTGATCTTCACGGTACCCTTTCTTTAAAAGCTCTTTTAGTAGATAAGAATGCTACTATACGTTGGTCATATACAGATGATACACCAGCAGAAAAAAGCAGAAATGGACTCATGACCATATACAACACTGTGTGGGAAGTGTTTGAAGAAAATGGGTGGACCCGACCACAGGAGCTTTTGGCTGTGTGCTTTTCTGGCAAGTTATGGGAGGATATTCTTTTCTCATGCAACACCATAGAAGTAGAAGAAGAGTCGTTTGATCAGCAATCGGAATCGTTTGAAAAAACAGAATCGTTTGATGATCTAATGCATTGGCATGAACAGGATTTTGAAAAAACAAGAATAGCTGATTACTCGTTTAAAGATGAAGACCGAGAAGCATTGGCCAATTTTCTCAATCACACCAGAGAACGATTGGATCTGCCATATACTCGGTTCAACGTGATTGTCTATGCGGACCAGTGTTATTATTTCGAAGATGAATCACACCGCAGAATCATGTATGTTGGGGAGATCACCTATTGCCCTATACCGGAGTGTTTCAAATATCATAGTTTGAAAGCTTTGAAGGATGAAAATGGCCAATGGTCTTTTTCATACACAACCGACAATATGGTACAAAATAAGGTATTCTTGAAGACATATGGGGTTTCTCCCTTATTAGAAGACTGTACAAAGCAGGAGTGTTTGTATTTGGAATACTTGAATGCTCTGGGACTTTTGCTTCTCAATTGTGAAGACGGTTCCTATGGTGATGAAATTACCATGCTTTTTTCTTTACGTGCTTTTGATTCCTTTGCTGAAAAAAACTAATTCTTTTGCTTGATGATAGATGGGATCTCCTGAATATGGGACACTTCAATGACCTGATTGGGTACGTCGTTTTGTTCGAAACTACCCGCAGGGATGATGATGGGGTGAAAGTGCCGACGGAGAGATTCTTTGATCCTTTTTTCGGTACCCATGACAGGACGGATTTCACCAGATAGCCCTAGTTCTCCAAACGAAATAAGTCTTGCAGATAGAGGAATATTCATTAGTGAAGACAGTAAAGCCATGGAAATTGGAAGATCTGATGCAGGATCCAAAATGCGACTCCCCCCAGTAATGTTGACAAAATAGTCAAGACCAATAAAACTCTGTCCAATCCTTTTTTCTAAAATTGCTGCTAGCATTAAAGTACGATTTAGGTCTGTCCCATTTACCACTCTTCGGGGAATGGGAGTATATGTTTGTGTACACAGTGCCTGAATTTCTAAAAAAATGGTTCGAATGCCCTCCAAAGAAGGGAATATAATAGTTCCCGACTGGGAGGTTTGCATTTTTCCAAGAAATACTTCAGATGGGTCCTGTACGGGGAAAAGGCCCTTGTCTTTCATAGTAAAGATTCCCAATTCTCCGGTTTCTCCAAATCGATTTTTGTTTCCCCGAAGCATTCGTATCATTCCGTTCTTATCACCTTCAAGATATAACACAACATCTACTAAATGTTCCAAAAATTTAGGACCTGCAATATTCCCATCTTTGGTTACGTGTCCAACAATAAAGACTGTAACATTGTCTTTTTTTGCTAATTGAACAAGGCGCTGGGTAGATTCTTTAATTTGTGAAATGCTTCCCGCGGTGCCTTCTATACCTTGTGTATAGGTGGTTTGGATGGAATCTACAATCAGTATTCCTGGATGGTATTCTTCTACTAAGTTTTGCAAGCTAGAGATTTCTGTTTCAAAGGAGGCAAAGATGGCATCTTGTTGAATACCCAATCTACTCGCTCGAAGTTTTATCTGAGAGGGAGATTCTTCTCCTGAGGCATACAACACTTTCCCATGACGGGACAAAGCATCTGCAATCTGCAGAAGTAGCGTTGATTTTCCAATCCCAGGTTCTCCTCCAATCAAAATGACGCTTCCCTCAACAACACCTCCTCCAAGAACACGATCTACTTCTTCAAGCTGCGTAGGGCAGCGATGACTTTCCTGATCAGACAATTCAAACAAAGCAACAGGTTTTGCCTGAGGGGCTACACGAGTGGAGAGTAGTGGATCATTCTGAACCGGTGTAAAGCTGTTCCATTCACCACACTCGGGGCATTTACCCAACATACCAGGAGATGTATATCCACAATTTCCGCATTGATACAGTATGGTTTTTTTCTTCATATTAGTAGAGAACGATTAACAGGATACCAAGTGCTACGCAATAAAATCCGAACCAATACAGATTTTTTGTCTGCAGAAACCACCGTAAAATCCATAGTGCACCCAACCCGACGAGGATGGCGATAACAAAAGAAATGAAAATAGGTATCGTAAACATGGATTGGACAGATTCCATCTCAAACATCTCAAGAAAAAAAGCTCCTAATATGGCAGGGATGGAAATCAAAAATGAAAAACGAAACGCTTGGTCTTTTTTCATTCCCACTAATAACGCACCCACCAAGGTAAAACCAGAACGTGAAAAACCTGGAACTAACGCAAATGCTTGAAATATTCCAATCAGAATACAATCTACCCACGTGATGGATAGCATATCTTTTGAACCTTCTTTTAAAAAGTAGGTCAAAAAAAGTAAACCAGCAGTACCAAAATATGCCCAACCGACCAATTGAGGACTTTGAAACATATGCGAAATGGGCTGCTTGAAAAAAATACCAACAATGGCAGCTGGAACTACCGCTATGATAATTTTAAAGAATAGATTCCATGTCGTTTTATTGAATACCCACAGCCCTTTTACAATGGCTTGAATATCTTTCCATAAAAAAAAGATGACTGCAACAAGGGTGGCTACATGTAGTATTATATCGAATGTTAAGGGTACTTGTTTAGGGAACTGAAACAAGAAAGGGATTATAGCTAGATGACCAGAGCTACTAATGGGTAGAAATTCCGTGATGCCTTGTGCAAAAGCCATAATCAAAGATTGAAATAGCGTCATACACCACCTCTTTTGGAAAAATAGGTTTCAATATCTTGAATATCAGATTGTTTATCGATATCTACTGCAAGTTGAGCATATTCAGTGAAAAATCCCTTTACCTTAATGCTGGAAGCTTTCAAAAAAGCTTTCTCTAGCTCTGGAATAGAGATGGATTTTGTAACCATGAGCTTGAGTAGATTGATAATGCCAAAGTGGAAAGCAAGCTTGATTACGCTTTTACGATTTTCAATAAATTGATTCATAATAGCATCAATTTTTGAAAAGCCGTCTTTGCGTATGAGAAAGCAATTTGCTACTTTCACAGAACCTTCTTTGATCTTACCGTATGTTCGGTGTGAACCGGGAAACAATTGATCAACAGATGATTTTTCAACAATGGGAACAAATAGGTCAATATCGGGGTTATCCTTGATGGGGGAAAGCAAGGATTGTATATGTTCCATTTCAATACAAGGAATATCCCCTGTAATAATCAGAATATATTCTCCCTGGGACGACTGTATGCCAAGTCGGACGTTGTCTGACAGTTTATTCTTTTCAGGAGAGGATATGTAGGTATCAAACTGATCAGAGATTCCTTGATTCTGTAGAATATCTGTTCCTAAAAGGATGGAACGAAGTGTAAAGTGTTTTTTTACATCTGGATTTTTCTGTGCGGCTACTATTGCATCAAGAACCCATTGGATACAAGGTTTGCCGTGAACAGAAATC
>CAZOYI010000021.1:0-1735 GCA_964583965.1 uncultured Caldisericota bacterium | reverse complement strand
TATTCAGAATCTCTAGAACAAAAAGAGCTCAGAATTCCCGCAAGCTATGTAGAACCCATTCATTCTATTGAAGCTGTACAACAATGGCTAAAAAGATTCCAAGGAAAATTGGAAAATTTCGATGTACTCATTTTCAATATCCCTGCGCCCGAAAACTCTTTGGAAGAAGAACATCTAGATCACTACATAGAGTCTGTCAATGAGGTCATGAATACCCTTTACAATATGTTTTCAGAAGAGGCTCAATACTATTTCACAACTCCACTTTCCTTTACCTCAGAGCCACCAATCATGCTTCTTCCCAATGTCTCTTTCGAAGCACCCATATATTGTTTTGGGAAATCAATTGTGGCAGATCAAACTCAATTCCATGCTCACCTAGAAGATATATCCTCCTCCATTTGTTTTTCTCTTGGAATCCCATCTCCCAAGGAAAACGTTTCTCCCCCTCTTTTTTCTATCTATGAAATACCAGAAGAAGAAGGAATTGAACGATATGTGAAATTTTTAAATGGTCAAATGATGAGTTATATGAATGTGTTGCTTTCGTATGGTATAAACGAAGAAACTGTCAGTGGTTATATCCTACATGTAAACGATTCCATCAATTCCATTCCCATTCAAAATGTACAAGAATTACAGAATCGTGTAGATTTGCTGCAAAAAGAGTTTCAATCTTTTATCCACACACAAAATGACACAACACGGAAGCAAGAATTAATCTTCTTTATTCTTTTGATTGCAGCTGCTGGTGCACTTTGGTTATTGTTTTCTCTTTGGAATTGGAGAGGCTACCTCTATGGATTGGGTTTCATTATTCTCTACTTCTTTTTTCACACTGTTGTCTTCCAAAACTCATTTGTTTTTCCTCCCTTAGAAAGCATAACTGTAGAATGGACGTTACTAACCTATGGACCTTCATTGCTACTTACAAGCATTCTGTGCGGAATTGTTACAACAGTTTTGGATGGATATGTATGGAACGTCGACTTGTCCAATGTTTTAAAAGATCTCAATGGGCAAATTGCAACATTTGTAACATTTATTCTTCTTCATAGCTGCATTATCGGTATCCAATATGGCTATACTTTTACAGGGACTCTAGACACTTTTCCTTCTCAGATCTTGCTTTTACACAATGAAACACTTCTCATGATGGTCCCCTTTGCCCTTTTATTGATGATTGGTATCACCATTTTGTTGCACTGGGTTTTATCAAAAAATCAAAGAAAGACAGACTACTATGAAAAAAAATCAACATAACTTTTTAAAAACCCTCTCTTTTTTTCTTTCTATCTTATTGATTGGTTCGGTTTTTCCTTCGATAAGTTTTTCCAAAAGCCTTCAAATGGAGATTCAATGCAAACCAGGATCAATAGCATTGGAAGGGCAATCAATTTCCGTTTTTGTCACAACCAATGACAATACAATCATCAGCATTAACGCTGCTAACGCTAGTAGAGTGTTCTCCATTTTCACCAATATCCCGCTAGAAGGTTCTATTAAGAAAGAATTCCGCATCCCCATTGTATATCCACTGGACTCAAGCTTTACCCTTCACATTCGGGCTGACAATATTGAGACCCGTTCGTCTATACAGGAAAAAATTGATTTCACCGTTGAAAAAAAGAAAACGGGATTGTATTCCCTTGAAGGAAGAATTTTGAATGGTAGCTATGTCCATAAAACAGGTCTAGAAGGAGCCTTTGTTGAAGTTGTATCCGGTGAGAGCTAT
>CAZOYI010000020.1:0-4204 GCA_964583965.1 uncultured Caldisericota bacterium | reverse complement strand
GCTAGGATTCTTTCCGTCATATTTTTCAGAAGTTTCGTAAAGATTCCATTGTGGCCTGTTAAATCGTCCATGGTTTTGGCTTTGGAAAGCTCCTCTTCTACATCAAATGGAAACATCATTTTTTTTGTCATATCAGGTCCTCCTGTGTAATGATAGATAGAGTGTATCATATTGTGTTTACACAGTTAATCTGACAGTCTCCTTTGTTGTAATTGATCGAACACCTCCATCTATAGATGTCCATTCACCACAGAATTATGCGATGCTGAATTTTTCAACTATTCAAATTGAAGGAACTATAGAGGATGATTATTCAGAAGTCGAACAACTAAGAATTTGTGATGAAATTGTTCCATTAGAACCAAACGGTAATATGTTTAGTTTCGAGATAAAACTCAATAAACAGGGAATGAATGAGATTAACATGACCTGTACAGATAAATCTGGCAACATATCTAATGAGTATTTATATGTTACATTAGACACAGTACCTCCACTAATAGATATAGTAAACAGGGTCCCATTTTTTTACATGGAATTTACATTCATTATACAACATCATTGAAGCAATTTCTCCAGAGAAATATAAACAGGCAATGCGGTCGTTCTTACATTTGATTTCTGGGCATTCTCCATTCTTTTTTGTAGCGTTGGAAATAGAATTTTAAGAGGAATCGAGGTAGGAGATGGAGTCTGAGTTGGTGCATCCTTGGTTTTATTTGATGAAGTTGAAGGAAGGGTTGTTTTTTCTGCTTTCAATGTTTTTTCTTGCTCTTGTACAACCTTCTTAGTCTCCCATTCATAGGAAGCCTGATACGATTGTTTCTTCTTCAGTAGAGCATACACCACAGCTAAAAGTTTATTGGCTGTGGATAAAACAGCATATCGATGGGTGTGATGAGGGTTCCTTTTTCGTTTGTAATACTCTGCAAAAATGGGATCTTTTTGTCGTACACTATTGGCAGCATAATACAGCGATCTTCGCAAATAACGGGAGCCTTTTTTGGAAATGAAACTTTTTCCATGCACACTTTTACCTGATTCTTTGATACGGGGATCCATGCCTGCATAGGAACGAAGAGATTCTACTCGAGAAAAGCGAGACAAAGGTTCTACTTCACTCACAATAGACATCGCCATAATGGGGCTCATGCCAGGAATGGTTTGCAGAATCTTGACCGAAGGAAATTCATCGGACATGGCAAGAATCTTTTGTTCCACTTCTTTCAGTTGATCTTGAAACCACAAAATCAATTCCACCGTATGGCCAATTTCCATGGCAATGACTTCTCCATCCAAGGGATGGGCAATAGTGTTTTTTGCCAGGTCTTGTAGTTCGCCAGCGACGGATGCCTTCATTTGCTTCTTGCTCCATCGCTCAATTTGGTGTCCCAATTCTTGGGTGGGCACACTCCCCAGTTGTTCGGGGGAAGGATAATGCCGCATGAGATGAAAAGCAGTTTGATTCCAGCGACTGGTGAAGACATCAAAAAACTCGGGAAAGATTTTTTCCACCAGGGTACTCAATCGGCGAACTTGGTTGGACTTTTTCTCCGTATAGTAAATGCGGAGGCGCGTATATTCACGAAGAATAGCAAGGCGTTTGGAAAACGAAGCAGAAAGATCAATAGGAGAGGAAGTGGGTTGTGCCCATTGATGGTATGTAAAACAAGCAATCAAAAAGGCATCTTCTGCATCAGTTTTGGTGGTAGGATGCGGGGAGAATTTCCGATACGCTTCTACTTTGAACGGATTCCACAGCGAAACCGAGGACACAAGAGGTTGCAGAAACCCATAAATGGATTGACCGTATACGCCCGTTGATTCCAGTCCAGCAAGTACAGTAACTCCCTGTTCTTTGAAACCCAACAAAATGGATTCCAAGGTTTGAAATCCTTTCTTTCGATTGGGAATGACCAATTTCTTTTGAATGCGATACGACGAATCAATACAACAAATGGCATGTTGATCTTTGGATACATCAATACCCATAAAAATGGTATGAGAGAGATTCTCGTTTGGATCTCGATAAATTATGGTTGACATATTCTCCTCCTAGTAAGCCCTGCGAGGGCATAGAATGATAAACTCGTATTCCTAGAGGGGAGGGAATCCTCAAGATGAGTCTTGATGCGGCCTTGTAATTGAACAGAGATATTCCAACACGGGCAATTCTCAGTATAGTATATTAGCATTACAAAGACTTCTTGAGGGGGACGTTCTATGACGAGTGTTTCTGTAACAGAACACAAGGTGTTTAGAGTCATTGTCCCACTCTTCGGTAAATACTTGTTCATCTGTAGCATACCTCTTTTCATGTAAAGATTCAAGAAATTCACATGGAAAATTGGGTACCCCGTTTACAAGGTAATTGTAACTTTAAGACTCAACATGTGACCTCAAACGATGTAGAAATATTTGAATTTTCTGTAACAGATGTTGTGTCAGATGTTCAAGAAGTAACAATCAATGGTGAATTACTACAAATAAATAGCACATTAGATAGATATCTATATTGGATAAATCTAAACAAAGATGGTATTCATCCGATTGAGATAAGTGTTTCAGATACTCTGGGCAATACTCAAACATCATTGTTTACGATAAATAAAACTACTAGAATATCTTCTTTTTTCGGTAGAATTTGGATTTCGATTAAGAGTTTTTTTGGTTTTAGGTGACATTAAATATGCTTTTTAAAATGTTAGAAAAGGAACAAACCAATGAAAAATAAAGGAATCATTTTTGTATTACTTTCTGTTTTGGTTTTAGGTTTTATATGTTGTTCAAATAGGAATGAATTATTAGGAAAATGGCAAAATGAAGAGACAACGATAGAATTTTTAAATGATGGCAATGTTGTGACAAGTAGTCTCTTAGGAGATTTAATCTTAGAATATGAAATTATCGATGATGGTAGATTAAAATTTTCAGGAGGCATATTCGGACTTGAAATTAGCCCAGTAGTGCATTATAAGATTGTAAATGATATATTGTATATAAATCAGACTGATGATTCTACTGGTGATTTGTTAGTATTACGAAGATATTCAAGATAGGTGATACCCTTCTCTTAACGGTAACATGAGTACTGTGTAAACTTCATAAATGAAAAAGATTATATAGCACGGAAAGAAATTTTTGTTGAATGAAGTTGCAAAGCTGGAAAGATCCAACAAAGTAGACATTCTGTAAGGAAAAAACAATAATACAAACAATAAACGTATACTTTGTGGTGATTGTTAAAAAAAGTGTTCAATTTTGATAACTGCCTAATGGAGGTTCTTATGGCAAAATTAATGATGCTGAAATCGTTTATTAACTATTGTGTAATCTTAGCCATTGTTATTAGTTGTATATCTTGTACAACAAGTGTTGGACCAAGTACAAGCACTACTGTTGATGACACGCAATCGCAAAAATATGATTCATCAGACAATGCAAGCACAAATGATAAATTTACTGAAGTAATTGTTGACGAAATTCCTGAAGAAGGAACCGATTTGGTAAGTGATCTACCTCCATATAATGGCATTAATTCAATGATAAGAACTTATGTAACCGTAGGAGGTGTAAAGTATAACAAAGGTTTTTTAATGGGACCCACGGAAAACTCTCCAACAAATTTTGAAGATATGTTAAGATGGAATTTAGATAGTAAGTACGACAAAGTTGAATTTTATTGCCAATATACTGATGATTCTTATCCTTCTTCTAACAAAGACCGTTTTGACGTATATATTGATGGTATTAAAGTAAAGACCGAAGTTGTTGATAGAAACTTAGGGCTTATTAAATTCTCTTATGATGTAAAGAATAAGAATACTTTATGCCTTGCAATCAATCATTTTATGTACAGTCAATCATGGTTAGCTATTATTAATCCACTGGCAGTAAAGTTTTAATTTAAAAGAAAGGGAAAACATGAAAAATAAAAACATTATTAAAGTGGCATTGTTGATATCAATTTTAGGTTTTATATTACCTTTTCATAATTATTCATGTACTATTGTTAACGATGGTGGTATAACAGTAAAGGGTATTGATTATATTATTGCTAAAACATATAATATTGAGGGTTTAGTAGTGCAAGTACCAACAGAACTTCAATTCATATTTATTTTAGCATTATTTAGCATACTTATTTCTTTGTTTCTTGCTTTCAAAAATAAAATAAAGTGGTGCTTATACTCATCAATTGTTG
>CAZOYI010000019.1:0-7710 GCA_964583965.1 uncultured Caldisericota bacterium | reverse complement strand
GCCACAGAAGGAAGTGATTGGCCAACATTCCATCAAAATGAATCAAGAACTGGTGTTTCCTCTGAATTGATTCAAGTAGAAGGATTGCTTGAACAATGGAGATTTCAAACAGGAAGCTCTATTTCTTCCTCTCCTATAGTCCAAAACAATATTGCCTATATTGTGGCTGATAATCGAAAAGTATATGCAATCGACACAGCAGAAGGAGAAAAGATTTGGGAAACCGAGGAACGTTTTTTAAACTATCCTCTTCCCTATGGTGCTCCAACATATAGCAATGGAAAGCTTTATTTTTCTACCGGAGGCTCTTCTGATACACCTTCCTACATGTATTGTTACCGTGATGATGGTACAGAACTCTGGAAATTCGTAGCATATGGTCAAATAACCACTAGTTCATGCTTGGTATATGGCGATAAAGTCTTTTTTGGTACTTCTACAGAATTTTTGTATGTATTGAATGCTGCAGGAAGTGAATTGGAAAGAATTCCCTTAAATGGTAGTGTCATTTCTTCACCAATTATTGGTGCAGGCAGAGTGTTTGCGGTTACTTCTGGTGGTCGCCTTTATGCCTATGATTACAGCGATTTAACACCATTGTTTGATCGAAATGGAATACAACTCCCAATAGGGACTAACGATGAATGCAAATCCTCTCCTGTCTACCTTGATGGTATCGTTTACATTTCTACTCGTTCTGCAAGTGAAAAAGGAGAAATATTCGCGATCAATGCATACACTGGAGAAATTATTTGGCGTTCTGGTCAAATCGGTAATTTCATTTCCACACCAGCCGTAACACAAAATTATTTGTTCGTTGGGGATGAAGACGGTAAAATGCTAGCCATACAACGAACAGATGGCAGGATGAAGTGGAAATTCCCTGTGCCAGGTAGAGTAGTGAGTTCTCCTGCAGTAACTGGCGAATATGTAGTTTTTGGTGGAGGAGATGGCAAATTCTATGCACTTGAAGCGGAAACAGGAAAAGAAGCTTTTTCCACTTTATTGGGTAATGAAATCAATACATCTCCCATCATTACAAAAAACAAAATTATTTTAGCATTTTCAAGCACGTGTGTGTGTTTTGCTGATAACATTGATTTTGGTGTATCGCTATCCCCCGCCAATGTCTCTATGTATCAGGGAGAAGAGCAGAATATTGAAATCCAGGTAAACGCAACTTCTTCCTTTTCTCAGAATGTTTTTCTCCGTGCTGGGAAAACTCCTCTTGGAATTGAGACCATTATCAGTCCCAATATCGTTAAAATGGTCGGCGGTAGTGCTACAGCAAATATGCGTTTAATCATTAACAAAGAAACACAGCCAGGTACGTATTTCATTGAAATATTCGGAGAAACATTGGGGCGCACTAGAAAGGTTTCCTTAAGCATTGAAGTGCTAGAAATTGAAGAAGGTACCTTCACATTAAGCATCAAACCTCCTAGTATAGAAATTGATGCCGGGAATGCTGCTGTATTTAACTTGGAAGTAAATTCTCCTGATGGTTTCTTTGGAGCTGTTAATTTTAGTTTAAAATCAACACATCCAGGATTTAGTTCCAAATTTTCTTCCACTTCATTGCAAGTCCCTGGTACAGGACAATTGATCATGGTTGTTGATGTAACGGTGGACCCAGAAACCTATTCGTTTGCAATTGAAGCAAAGGGAGGCGGTAAGTCTGTAGTCGAACGATTCACAATTACAGTTAAAGGAACGAAACGATTCGATTGGAATGGATTTGGTAACACAAATACATTATGCAACTACACTGAAGAAAGTGTCAGCAGTAAACTGGAAGATCGTTATGCATTTCAATCCGATAGCGATGCTATTCGATGCACTCCTGCAATTATCGGCAATACAATTTACTTTGTTGGAGAAAAAGAATTGTCGGATGGTAGACACTCTACAAAATTGTATGCCATTGACCGAACAACAGGGGAAAAATTATGGGATTACTATTTAGGTCAATCCAATCGACTTCTTCCTCCCATAGGTAAAGAAGAGGAAAATGATCCTCCCCCTTGGACATGTTCTCCAAGAATACATGAAGACAAGCTCTTCGTAGGAACACTAGATGGCATTTTCTTTTGCTTCAATCGAAACACAGGAAAGCCCATTTGGTACCGTAATGTAGGATCTAGTATTCGTTCTACTGCATGTATTGGAGATGATAAAGTATACTTTGGGACAGAATCCGGCGAATTTTATGCTCTTTCCATCGAAGGTGGAGAACAACGCTGGATGAATGATTATGACGCTCCTATCTATGCTTCTGCATCATACTATAAAAACCGCGTTTACATCTCTACCTATGATAATTATTTATACTGTCTCTCCTCAGTGAATGGACTCCCGTTTGGAAAATTTAACGGATTTAGAGCCAGTTTTAAATCTTCTCCAGCTGTTGGCAAAGAAGGGATATATATTGGAGGTGGTGGAGAAAACTTATTCTTCTACCGCGTAAACCCTTCAATGACTATGAAATGGCAGATCCTTACGTATGACGAAGTTCCCAACACTCCCGCAGTAGATCAGGATGAAAAAAATGTTTACTTCATTGGCGTAAAAAAGAATCAAAACCTCAAAATGGCAGAGCTGCGTAAGATTGACACAGAAACCAAAGAAGAAAAATGGGCATATTCTGTTGGAGGCGGTGCAGTCACAACCAATCCTACTTTAGCGGGAGATAAAATCCTTGTTGCTGGATTGGACAAAAAACTCACTATGCTCGATACAGCAGGAAGACTTGTATGGGAAAAAACATTGGATTCTCCAATTCAGAGTAGTCCTGCAGTGGGAAGAGGTGTAGTGGCAATAGGTACAAATTCCGGGAAATTGTATTGTTTTTCTTCTAGTGTTGGTTTTACGTTGATTCCCGAAACACAATCTGTAACACTATTTCAAGGTGGTAGTGTTAATGTAAAGATTAATGTAGTCAACGATATTCCCTTAAAAAACCCTGTTCAGTTTCAATTGGAAAATGTACCAGCAGGTATGCATTATGAATTTTCTCCTGCTCAACTTCAGAAAGCACCTGGTGAAACTTCTCTTCATCTTCAGACAACCGCAGAAACACCAACCGGCAGTCATAGTCTCATCATTATAGCTTTTAGTGGAACAATAAAGAAAACAACCCGCATCCAATTGCGTGTTCAAAATGTCGCACCAGGAGAATTTTCTTTGTCCTCGGTGAATACAAAATTTGAGGTCAATGCTGGGACGACTGTGCGATCGGATATATCCCTTACCAAAACAGGAGGATTTAATGCCCCCGTTACAATGGGCTTAAAGGAAGCTCCCCCTGAAGGTGTTGAGGTCACATTTAATCCTCCCATTGCTCCTTGTCCGGGTAGAACAACAGCGAATATGCATTTTAGCCCCAACGTAGAACCTGGAGAGTTTAGTTTGGTCATTGAAGGCCAAGGTGGAGGAAAACGAGCAGAGCTTGTTTATCACATCACAGTTTTTGAAACCATGCAAGGAGATTACTCTCTCAAAGTCACTCCAACATATTTACAAATCTATGCCGGAGAATCCGCCGACTATGAAATCACTGTAGCTGGTTTTGATGGTTTCCATGAGGATGTTTTCTTATCCATTGAACAACTCCCTCAAGACATTCAATATTCCTTTTCTAAAACTACGATTATTGAGGGTCAAAAAGCAATTCTCCACTTAGAAACCACACAGGATATGAGACCAGGAGAAATTCAGTTCGACATACTGGGAAAAGCCAATAAAACTACAAAACGAATTTCTGTCACGTTGGAAATACAAGTAGCAGATGGGGATTTCTCTTTAAATCTTGAACCAAACTTAATATTATATGTTACAGCCGGAACTTCGGTTGAAATGAAGTTTAAACCCAGTTTTAGTCTCAAATGGGATGCTCCTGTCACTCTTACTGTAGGAAATCTTCCCCAAGGTGTTACCCATACTATTGAACCAGATGTTCTTGAGAAGAAAGATTTTGGTAAAAACGTTACCATTACTTTTCAGGTCAATCCATCTCTTTCTTCGCAGGAATACATCGTGAGTATACAGGGTATTGGTGGTGGTAAAACAAGAACATCGCAATTCCGATTGTCCATTTTGTCCATTCAAGAAGGATATGCTTCTTTGCACTTTCATCCCATTTATCCACAGATTAAGATCAAAAAACCAACCCCTGTGAGCATAGAGATTAAAGATGCAAAAAATCTTTCTTATGTTGAATTCCAGGTGCTCTATGATCCTATCTTGGTGGAATGCCTAGATGTAGAACCATCCTTGATGTTACAACAAATGCCTCAAGAAAACTATTCAATCATTAAAGAAATTGACCAAGCCAATGGGATTGTTGTGATCAAAGTTATGATGAATACAGATGTTCTCTTGCAAGGTAGTGGTTCTTTCATCACATTGTCGTTGATTGGTATCAACAAAGGCACTTCTTCGCTTGCCATACAAAAAGCTTCAGCGAAAACCAATGAGTTAAAAGAATATCCCATCATTGGATCTGAGGTGGATATTTTAGTTACAGAATATCTTGCTGGTGATGTTAACGGGGATGGTATTGTTGATATTCATGACCTGGCTTTGTTTGCCCAGGCTTTTGGTACCACAAAAGAAGATACCAACTATGATCCAAGGTGTGATTTTAACGATGATGGAAAAGTTGACGGAGTAGACCTAATCATCCTCTCTTACAATTTTGGAGAACGATTGTAAATTTTTAGAATACAAGGTAAGAAAAAAACACAATCATTAAAACCAAATAAAAAAAAGAGCCCTGTAACAGGGCTCTTTTTTTTATACTGACCGTTGTGAAAAGAAACTTCTATTTCTGAAAATGTATTACGATGGTTCTTGTTTCTGCAACCCACTCTACCTCTGCACCAAAGCTCTCTGCAATGAAGCGAAGGGGTACAAAGGTTCGTCCATTTTCTATGATGGGAGGGCTATCGAGTGAAGTAACTTTCTTGCCAACCATTGCTACGGGGTTTCCAATCTGCATAGAGATAAACAAATCTCCCAAGCGAATTTCAACTGTTTCTGTAGCTGGCTTCCATTCCACCTCTGCTCCAAATGCTTCTGCTATGGCACGGATAGGCACCATAGTGCGGCCATTGCGAATAAAGGGAGCTACATCCATTTCTTGACTCTTGCCATCAATCATCATGGCCTTGCTACCAATAGTTAAAACGATAACAATGGTTTCTGCAAAAGTATATGTTAGAGTCAGTTCCGATGTATTTCCAATACTATCAGTCGCTCTCACTCTAATTTCATTTTCACCTGTTTGAATAGGAATTGAACATGAAAATGCTCCATCCTTATCAACAGTTGCTTCTATTCCATTTACATATACTTCAGATTCTGCTGGAGTAACTTTACCCGAAACAAGTAATTTCATGTCATCAGTGGGAGATGAAGGAAAGGGATCCATTTCAATATCTGGACCCTTTGTACGTCTCCAGATTACAATTTCTTGTTCTGCTTTCACACCTTTTGGATTAAATGCCCGTACTAGAAAAGTGTTTTTTCCCTCTTCAAGATCAACAGGTATAGAAAAGAGTCCTTCAGACGATACAGATACTTCTTGTTCTCCAAAAAATACACTGCAGCCAATTTGTGTTTCTCCATGAAGCGTAATTGTGGTGTTTCGAGTGATGCTGGGGTAGTCTTTAATCAACAGATATGGAGGTTTCTGCGAATCAAAGACGGTAATAGTAGGTGCATCGGTTAAGATTTGAGACCCTTTAATTAAAACTTGGATGGTACCAGGATTGGGAGGAGTGAAATAGAACAATGCAGTTCCATCAGAATCAATTGGTTCCCACTCTTCTACTCCAGCACCTTTTAGACCTAACAATGTATCTTTTAATCCATCATTGTAAGCTTGGTTCACTTTTAGTACAACCTTGGAGCGTTCTCCAGAATAGAGATATTCTCCTTCAACAATAGAAACGCTTAATCCACCAATCACATCAAATGCCATACAAGATTGCTCAAAAGATTGATCCATTAAATCAAACTGATATACTGCTTTGACAGTAATAGCTGCTTCTCCAGACTGAGAAGGTTTTATTTCTACCTTAACAAAATCTTGAACAGTTTTAAAATCAGCAGATGCAATTCTCTGATTATTTTCATAGAAGTGGAATCCTTTTAATCCTGGTCCTGCTTCTTTTATTTTCAGGAGAATACGGTTGGTGGAACCCGATATCAAATCGTGATTGTTCAAATCAAAACTGACTGTTGGAAGAGGCCCTTTACTTTCGTCATATGCACGAATTTCAAGTGGTTTTCCAATCATTTTCTCTTGGGTAAATGCAAACCAATCAATGTGGAAGGTGCCATCAGGACGATATCGCCTGGATAAACTACCACCATGATCCTCGGGTTGACCTCCTGCTACGTCGCTTAATCCTGTTTGTTTTAAAAGCTGATTACATCCTATAAAACCACCGTAATTAATTTCTCCGCATGCAGGAATTAGGAATTTTACCTGACCATTCACATCCACAAGACTGTCTTTGTGGTCTACTCTTTGATTGTTATCTTGATCCATTAAATACACTAATCCAAGATATGGACTGTTATAGATGGCTCCTGGACCAAACCAACCTGCTTGATTTCGCTGCCGTTTCTCTAGGTCAATGGACATATTGTATGCGACCGAATTGGAAATCCAGTTCAATTCGGAATCATTTTCTTGCACCCCCACATAGGCAGGAGAGTATTCTCTTTTTGGTGAAGCTGCATAGGGCAAGTAATGGACATCTGTTCCTCGAATTACGTTACCTAGAGCGTCTTTTAATGTAGCGGTTACCGAATACAATTCGCCTGGAATCATTCCTTGGGGTGCAGAAGGAGAAAGTTGATATTCTACAGTAGGTAGATCAACTTTTATGTTTGTCGATCCAAAATCGCTTCTTCTTTTGTTCATAACACGCAATTTGAATGATCCTGCATCGTTGGCAACAAAATTTTTAAAAATGTAAATTCCTTTTTTTGCACCAGAAAAATCATACTCAATGATATTCTTTTTGAACAAATCTTGGTTGTTGGCAGCATCTGAAGAACCATTCTGAAGATTTGTACGTACCCAATAGTAATCCGGTAAATTGAAAGGCATGTCATCATAAAATAGCGCAGCTACCTCTTCTGTGCTCAAAGATCCGTTTTCTGTCAAATCAATAGGGGTTCCATTGGACTTCTTTACCGTAATCGTTAAAGGTTGCCCTTGGAAAGCACTTTCGGGAGATACTCCTGCGGTTAGAATCGAGGGAGAAATTTCAATTTCGTAAGTTTTCTGAGGACCACTACTATACCCAACGGGAGCAATGTTCTGGCCTGATAAATACACTGCATGAGAATAATATTTGTAATTCATTGGATTTGGATATAAGGGACCAAATCCTCTGCTATTGTTATCGTCTCCATATTTATAGGCAGTAATATATACAGGAAGAATTTCATGGTCTTCAATGACACCATTTTCATTAAAATCCATTCCAACTGAATCGATGATGCACCGATTTTGTTCCGATAAAACAAAGGTATACTTTCCTTGGTTGCGCTGGAATGTCCTTGCGTCAATCATTCCTCCTGCCCAGGTATTGGTAGAAAGATCATAACTTCCAATAATTTCTGTTTCAAAATCATTAAAGGATATTTTTCCATCGTCATTTAAGTCATCGGAAGAAGAGTACGCTGTTGAGT
>CAZOYI010000018.1:0-2383 GCA_964583965.1 uncultured Caldisericota bacterium | reverse complement strand
ATTGTCTTTACGGTAAGAAGACTTTTCGATGGTTCCATTCTCAATAAGCGCCAAAACTTCTAATCTGTTAAACATGATAAACCTCCATAATAAAATATTATTAGCTTTCAGTTGCCTATTAGCCTTGATATTAACTTTTGTGTTGCACTATTTCGCCTTCATAATCATTTCATTCATCTCAGTGTTACAAAATCATGACATAAAAAATGAATACCACCATAAGGCCAATCAGTCCAATGATCAAAAATGTATTCGAAATGGAATTGATACCTTTTGCTCTTTGGAAGCTTCTGTTAAATTCGGATTGTGCCTTTGTTGGAAATCCACCACAATGTGGGCAACGTTCAGCTTCTTTGCTTACAAGTCCACCGCATTGGTAACACTTTATTAGGTTTGGATTCTCGTTGTCTGTTAGTCTAGATATGATTGCCAATTTTTTACTCCTTTCGCTAGTCCTAAAAAATTATCTCGCACTTAAATCGACATGATGAAAATGTAATAAAATACCCATGCCACCACCGATATAACTACCAATGAGTTTGAACCTACCTTCTTTTTAGAAAGACCATAAATGCCACATATCAGTCCAGCAATTGGTACAACGATTGCCAAAAACACAATCCATCCGTAACCATCCCATTTTTCAATATCCTGTTCTGCTTGCTCTCTACCGTAGACAGGGTTGCCTCCACAATGAGGACACACCTTGGCTTCTCTACTTACTAATCCTCCACACTGATAACAATGTATCAAATTTGGATTTTCTCGAATCATTTCGTCCATAATACTCTCCTATTTCGCTTTAACAATCGTCTCATTCCCATCTTTATTGATCTTCACTACTCGAATCTGAATTAACTTTTTCGTTGTAGTCCACATAGTACATTTTGGTAGAGCAATCTTTTACCATGTCCTGCTGGTTCATCCATTGTGAAGAAAACTCCTCTAAGAGATTTGGCATAAGACCTGCAGATTTGGCATAAGACCTGCAGCAATAAAAGGCATAATAGCATGAGCTAATTCTGGATCACCAAAGTATTCTAATGCTTGATCGTAATACCCTCTTTCGAGTGCATCCGATTCAGAACTGTACTCTTTTCTAAGCTTTTCTGAATAGGTCATTAGTGTTTCTTTATCAAAATCTTTAATGACTTCAAGTGTAAGTTTGTTATGTGAAGGTAACTCGTCGTTCAAAGTGTATTCAGGGATATTATCACTATTGATAATGCCTTTATTCTCTTGCATTGCATCTACTACGTTTTGTAGTTTCCTATTGGTAATATTTATACCACTCCGTCATTGATATGCATCAATCCCAGCAGTAAAAAAAATCACTACTATAAGAATAGCAATTGCTTTGCTAGCAAACTTCATTTGCCTAGAGGATTTTTCTAATTCGAGATTTATCTCCAAATTATTTTCTACGGTTTCTTCTTTGTTTAATTTTGTTTCTTCCATTCACGAACCTCTTTTTACGTTTTATACATAAATTTAATCATATTTACCTTGGTTTTTCAATATATGCAGGATTTCGTCTGAAAGAATTTTTTACTTTAAAGTCATTCACGATAGATTCTATGCTTTTTACACTAGAACCATTTTTACGAAGCTCTGCAGTGGTTTCTTGACCATTGATGTTCACCACGATTTGCCAATCGTCTTTCTCGGGTTTTTTCTCAAACATTTCTTCAAATGTTAAAAGCTTCTCCTTTAAAGGTTAGTAAAAGTTAGTAAACCCTAGCATTTCGTAACATTTAAACTATTCTTAACAGCTCTTTCAATCCCTCCTAGTCAATACCAATGAACCTTTTGTATCATGCTATATTTTTGGTCATTATTCATCTATTTTTGTGTATTTTTGTAACAAAAGGAACCAATTTTGCTTCATTTTGCTATGTTTTTGCTATGTTTTTGCTGTGGGTTTTAACAGGTGTTTTCTCGGTGGTGTAATAGCATTTAAACCGCTCTAGGTCAATGTTTGTTTTTTTTGTTGAATCGATTGAATGGGTGAAAGGAAGATCCAAATAAAATCCTTTTTTAAGCCTTTTTTTATATATGCGACAAAACTATTCTACTGGCTTTCTAGCTCTATCATGTATCTTTCTAACATGGTTTGTTCTGTTCCCATTAGTGCTTTCTCCTCTGCAATCCTCATTTTTATTCCCCTTAATGCCCTTGATAGACTACTTTTTTTCCCGTAAAAGGGTCTCATGATCTCTCGGAGAATTTCAACTTTATATTGTGTATCTCTCAATAAACTATGTAACCCATACTCCCGTAAGTATTCCTCGAATGTAGTACATTGTTGCAATCTTTCTTGAAGTGTTTCAAATAAGAGTGGGTTCTGGTTCGCTTCAATGAATTCTCTTAGGAACCTTGGTAG
>CAZOYI010000017.1:0-11332 GCA_964583965.1 uncultured Caldisericota bacterium | reverse complement strand
GTTTTGCTCAGGTTACATGTTGAATTCAATACTTTTGCTCCTATCGGGCCGAAGAAAATGATGAGTGTCTATCCTTATTATAGCAAAACCTTGCAGGGATAATAGTATGAACAGTTAATATTTTTAACGAAGGAGAGCAAAAGAGTACCATACTCCCACAGAGATTTCATCTCCCTTTTCCTTTTGTTTCAAAGCAAAAGAGAGAATATCGGAATGAGGGATAAGGAACACTTCAATTTCTTCGGAAGATTCGAGGGCAGGGGATACATTTTGGTTGATAGGATCAGTTTCATCAATTTCCAATTCAACAACATGCATAAAATCTGAAAAAAGTCCTGCATTGCTACAAATTCTAGGGCTTACTCGAAGTACTTTTCCAGTATATCCGGTTTCTTCAGTGAGTTCTCTGGATGCTTCCTTAGCAATATCATCGGATTCTGATAAACCAGCGGGAAGAGCAATTACCCAGTTTTCAATGGTTGGCCTATATTGTCGGATTAATACATAACGGTCAGAAGGTTTCATTTTGGCGATCATGGTCATCGATATGGGATTTTTGACCCGTGTTACAACTTCCCAGTGGGAAAGATCACCATTGTCACATTCAAATGTTTTTTCGAGAATCCCAACCCATTTACCCTTGTATCCAAATTTTTCTTGAATCTTTTTCATATTCACCTCAATTGTGTATGTGTTTAGTATGATGAATTCCCTTTTTTTTGGCAAGTGAAAAAAATGGAAGCGAAAAAAAATAAAACTTGAAAAAATTAAAATGTCTATTAAGATTGTTAATGTTAATTTTAATATTCTTAATTTTTGGAGGTACAAATGAAAACGCATACTTATGAAAACTCAAAAATACAGTCTGTGCCAACTATATGCCCTTCCTGTGGATCAAAGCTGCGCATTAAAGTTCTTGCTTGCCCTTCTTGTAAAACAGAAGTAAACGGTTCTTTTGCAATGGGTCCATTTGCCCATTTAACGAAAGAAGAAGAGAACTTTCTGTATTGTTTTTTGATTTCTCGTGGCAACCTTAAAGAAGTTCAAGAACGACTTAACATTTCTTATCCAACAGCTCGAAACAAATTGGACCAGCTTCTGGAAAGTATCCGAAAGCATGTGGAATCAGTGAAAAGTGAACAAAGTTTTGTTGAAAAAGTGGTAGATCCGGTAAAAATCAAAAGCACAATTCACGAAATACAGGATTCTTTTCGTCGAATAAAAGATACCTGGACTGATTCTGCAACGAAAGTACGAGATAGCATCTCAGAAGAGGACCAAGAAATGATGGATATTCTTGAGCAATTTGATGACGGTGACATTTCCTACGAAGAGTTACTCAAAAAAATGAGTGAGAAAGGAGAATAGAATGAAAAGAACCATTATTGACAAATTAGATGCATTGGAGGAAGCAGGGAAAATTACCCATGAACAGAGAGTGCAGCTGGAGAAAGAGTATTTCAATTCTCAGCCTGCTTCAAAACAAGAATCACCACCAGAAGAAGAGTCTGACTTTGATCCTTCCACTAAAGAATTTGAAAGCAACGAAGAAGACTGTCAAACCTCATTTCCGGTTCTTCCCGATACCATGATGATTTGTAAATGTATCGATGAAGATATTGAAATCGTGGGCGATCAAAACCTTGAGCAAATTGAGATTCGTAAAGGACGGGATTTGGTCGATGTTCGTACATCCGAAACCAATGTATCGATCAAAAGTAAAAAAAATCTTTCTCCGGGCTCTATCTTTACGGGTCGCAGAAAACGATTAATCCAAATACTTGTACCCACAAACATTGCAGTTACTTTAAAAACTGTATCGGGTGATTTGCGACTTCACAACCTTTCACAAAATATCCTTGCGAAGTCCGTTTCGGGAGACATACAGGGTAGCGAACTAAATGGTTTGAGTGAATTTGAAACGATTAGTGGAGATATTGAATTAGATGCAGTCCAGAAAATCGAAAAAGCGATCACTAAAAGTGGCGACATTGAGATTACCAATAGCACGATTCAAGGACATTTGAAATGCTTCTCCGGTGATATTCAACTAGAGAACACCCATGTACTTGACTCTGAGCTTGGTACTTTTAGTGGTGATATTTCTCTAAAAGACGTTACCCCTGAAAAAACAGTCTATCTGAAAACTTTTTCAGGTGACCTTTATGCACACTTATTCACCAAAGGTGGTACTATTGCTACAAAAGAGACTGAAAAACCTAGAAAATTCATTGACTTAGAAGGCAAAGAAAGATCGTTTTCTAGCAAACCCGTATCTTTTGGAAATGGTACAGATGTAGAATTGATTGTAAAAATCAAAAGTGGTGATGAGAAAATCAGATTGGAGGAAAACTGATGTTATTTCTATTAACATCCATTGTGCCCAATTGGTCTTTTACTATTCATTCTCCCAAAACCAATGACAAATTTCTTCGCTACAACATGTAATGAAGAAAGAATCTCTCCTAAGAGAGAAGGCCCATAAAAAGATGGGGAAGAGAATAAGTTAAACATTCTCTTCCCCATCTTTCATTTAACTGCAATTAGCATTGCGATATTTTCTTCAAATCAAAAAAACTCCCACGTCTTTTTTGAACCTGGTACAATACTCTTAATGAAAAAACAAATTTCAATTGCTGGATTGTTCTATGCTCTTGGATCGTATGTGATATGGGGAATTACCCCTATTTTTTGGAAAGTGCTTTCTTCGGTTCAAAGTTTTGAACTCTTGGCATATCGGATTGTATGGTCAATGCCATTTCTGATTCTCATCATTGTCCTATCGGGGAAATGGAAACAGTTTTGGAAGGAATTGCGGACATATACTCGAAAAACATATATTCTCATTCTTGTTGCTACTGCTTTTCTTCTGGTTAACTGGTTTACCTTTATCTGGGCAGTAAACAATGGATATATTGTATTCACAAGTTTGGGGTATTATATCAATCCAGTCTTTAGCATTCTTCTTGGTGTAATTGTTTTAAAAGAGTCTTTAACCAAAATGCAATGGGTTGCATTTGCATTGGTAACAGCCGGTGTGTCACTCCTGATCTTTGGTATCCAGACAATCCCATGGATTTCATTTACACTCGCATTTAGCTTTGGTATGTATGGAATGGTAAAAAAGAAGCTTGCCTTGCAACCAATCACTTCTCTAACGCTGGAGATGTTTATTGGAAGCATTTTTAGTGTGGGCTATCTGATGATTTTATCACAGAATTCTACCCTTGCATTTCCATCAGCTAGTCCAAAAATCAATGTATTCCTTATTTTAACGGGTGTGATTACTTCTTTTCCTTTGTTGTTATTCAATGCAGGTACGAATCGTTTACCTTTGTACTGGATGGGATTCTTACAATATGTTGCTCCAACACTTTCTTTAATGGTGGGTGTGTTTATATATAATGAATATTTCTCAGTTTTACATTTTGTATCCTTTTGCATTATTTGGGCTGGATTAATTGTATTATCCACTTCTTCTTTTTTTGTTTCAAGAAAAACAGCTATAGAAAATGCCTGAAATGTTTTACTTTTCGCTGGTTGGGGTATAATGTAACAAGGAGAGGTATAACATGAAATCTTTTTTTCGCGATTCTCAAGGTCAAACTTTAATTGAGTATGGTTTATTTTTAGGAGTACTTGTCCTATTTTTAGTGGTTGGTATACCTGGACTCCGTAACTCTGTCCTGAACGTTTTCGCTGCCACTGTACAAGATTTTAATGTGATTGAAGGTGAAGTCGATCCTGTTGAAGATCCTGATCCAGAAGAAGATCCGACAGAAGAAGATTGGTTTCCACCTCAGCTATCTCTTGATGACAATCAGACATTGTATGCCAATGGTGATATTTATCTTGTTGGTTCTTCTATTGTATACGGGAACGTAATTACAAATGGAAATGTGATTGCCAGTGGTACAAGCCGCGTTGAAGGTGAACTTGTTGAATATGCTGGCTACTCTTACAACTTTCCACTGCCTGTTTTTCCAGATATTACAGCAGACGAATTTGAGAATAAAGGAAATTTTGAAGCTCCTTGGTGGCCACCAGTTGAAGATCCTATTGTGGAAGATGCCTATTATCCTATTTTTGATATTAAAAAATCGGTTGTCATTGATACAGGTAACAAAGGTGATGTTCGAACGATTGTGGTGGACCATTTCACTACGGGAGGCACTGGTGATGTTTATTTGCAAGGAGAAGGGAAGCTAATTGTTGTTATTAACGAGACTTTTACCTTTAATGGAGACTCTTCTTTTAATCCAGATGGTCTTCCAGATTCCGCTATTATTTATTATCGCGGTTCACAAGATTTTAATTTTGGTGGTGCACAGGTTTTCACTGGGAACATATATATCGAGCAAGCTGATTTAAATTTGCGCGGAAGCTCCACCAATGCAGGAAATATTATTGTGGGGGGCGACCAGGTAACGGTTTCAGGCGGAACAGGTCCGCGATTAGCTGATTCTCTACTATATGCTCCCGAAGCAAACCTTACTTTAAATGGATCGTCTGACTTGCATGGAAAAGTTGTGGCAAAAACGGTAGAAATCAATGGTGCTGCCCATATTGATTATGGGCCTGTGCAAGTTAGTGAAGATTTTTATTGGGACCCTTTCATACCCGAGGAATAAACCTCCATCAAATGATAAAAAGCCCTATTCCTACAAGAATAGGGCTTTTTTAATGAATCTTACCGTGACAATACGACTATTTTATTTTTCGAGCTTCCATGTAATATCTTTTTTCATTGGCTTCTCCCATTGAAAATGTTTTTCTGGGAAGACATCCGTCGGTAGAAATAACAGAGAATAGCGTATTCTTATCAATTCCTTTCAATAGAAAACCAACGCTGGAAGCCTGCTGAGAAAGTTTTTCCAAACTTTTTTCACCGTGAATGTAATCCATTGTCATTTCTGGATGATTGGATCTGTATTCATCCAGAAGGTGCTGAAGAATCCCTAGCGTTAATTCACCCGGAATATCTTTCAGATGGATGGTTTTGTGTACACCATTTTGGATCGTTTCTACTTCTTTACCATTTCCCTGTATGAAAGAAAGAAAATCATCAATCTTAATATTTGCAATCCAGCGGTGTATTGGTTCGAATGATAAATCAGGTTCATGAAGATTGTTTAATTCTACTAATGCATGTCGGGCGGGATGAGTTTCTTGCAATTCCGGAGACAACATACTTTTTAGATTTTCCCAGCATTGTTTGGCAGTTGCAAGTGAATGATTACCATCGCCAACAGCATACAGAAGTCCATCTTCTTTTTTTAGACTCGCAAGTGATTCCATAATGGTTCGAATCATACTTTCTTCTTCTACGGCGTAGCCTTCAATTGAACCACCATTAAGCATAAGCTCTGTAGAGTAAAGCTTTCGGAGTGTTTGTTTTTTTTCTTCCAAAGATTCAATAATTGTTTTTTGGGGATCATCAATGAGTACTAAAACATGAGGTAGTTCCAGAGGTGCATTTTCGCGAATTTCGACACGAGGTGGAATGCGCTCCAATACAGTTTTTTCGGTAGCTCTCATATAGGTTTTTGAGCCTTCATGGAAGTCATACTGATCTAAATCAATGCTGACCAATAGTCCTTTTCGATGTTTACCGCTTGGGAAAGTGCGATTGACATATACAAATCCATGGACTGCTTCCTGTAGGATTTTTTTATCAATATACTCTTTCATTTGTGTATTGATGGATTGAATTCTTTTTTGTTTGCTACCTTTTCCCAAAAAAACTTCTGGAAAAATAATGCGATAGGTAGAAGGAGAAGAGCAGACAATAGATTCAACTTCTTCCCAATACTCGGGTTCGCTTGTAAACTGATCACAAGCAATAACAGCCCATTTGTAAAGGGAAACATTGGAGCGGGGCAACACAACGGTTGGTATTCCGATACCAGTTTCTTTGCTTAATGTTTTCATATACGTACCTCATATAATGATTGAAACTCTATCTTATTGATAAACGCTTTTGTTGCAACCGAAAATGTGATATGGATAAAAAAATGTTCTAGATCTTTACAAATGATCCCATGATGACACAATAGAGGAAACCATGAAAAAAAATCTTGATAGAAAGGAGTGAAAAGTATGAACGATGCCGAAACGATGGAATTCTTGTCTCTACTACGAAGTGTTGATGATCATTTGATGGAAATGAACAACAAAATGGATGACATTGTCTCATGGAAGGAGGATGTAGATACTCTTTTGGATCATTCAGAGATGTCCATTGCAAAACTAAGTGAGATTTGTGACTCTTTACAAGAACAAATTGGGGAGGCAGCTCAAATGAAAGATGTTCTTTCTTGGATTGCCTCTGCGATTCGATCCTTGCATCAATAAAGTCTGACCCTTGGGAAGCAATAAAGGATAGTACTAGCTGATGAAACGAGTGAGTTTATAGGCTATCTTGAAACTGCGTAGTGTACAGGTCGTAATAGAAACCCTTTTTAGCAAGTAGCTTATCGTGGTTACCCTTTTCAATGATTTTGCCTTGGTCAATGACAAAAATTTGATCACAACTTGTGATGGTGGATAATCGATGAGCAATGGCAATGGAGGTTCTTCCTTGCATAAGCTTGTTGATTCCCTCTTGGATGAGTTTTTCGGTGTAGGTGTCTACGCTTGATGTTGCTTCATCTAGTAATAGGATTCTGGGATTATGAACAAGTGCTCGTATGAAAGAAATAAGCTGTTTTTGACCGTGAGATAAATTGGAACCCTCCGAGCTCAATTGAGTATGATATCCTTTGGAGAGAGCAGAGATGAAGGGGTGTGCATTTAAATACTTCGACGCTTCAATGATTTTTTCTTCTGGTATATCTTGTCCCAGTGTGATATTCTCCATCACTGTACCCTTGAAAATAAACACATCCTGCAGAACAATAGACATATTACTCCGCAGTTCTTGTAAGGGTATAGAATGTATATCAATACTGTCAATGAATACAGAACCACTTTCAATATCAAAAAGCCGAAGAAGAATATTCATGATGGTTGATTTACCAGCACCAGTAGGACCTACCAATGCTATTCTCTGACTTGGTTCGATAGTGAACGATACATGTTTTAAAATCTCTTTTTCTTCACTATATCGGAATACTACGTCTTTAAATTCAATCTTTCCTTTAAAAATGGGAGGTTTTAGAGATGGAAGGGCTTTATCGGGAATAACTTCATCACAGTGAAGAATGTTTCCAATCTTTCCCATGGACGAGGCAGCATCTTGAAGGATGTTAAATCTTTCGCCCATATCTCGCAAGGGTTGGTAAAAATAATTGACCCAAAAGAGGAAGGCAGTTAATGTTCCTATTGTGCTTGTTCCTTTGATTACCATATAGCTACCAGCAACAACAACAGTAATACGAGAAAGAAAGCTACAAATGTTGATGGTTTGATTAAAGTAGGTATGTTGTTTTAACGCTACATAAGTAGAATTTCCATACCCTTCTGAAATGGAATCAAAATAGGTTCGATTTTTTGCTTGCCGGTTAAAAATTTTAATGATAGAAATACCGCTTAAGTTTTCTTGAAGATTGATGTTGAGCTGGGTAAGTTTGTTTCGGGCAGTGTCATAGGATTTGCGCAAGAGTTTTGAAAAGAATACTACAGACCATATCACTAGCGGAGTTAAACACAAAGAATATAGTGACAGTGTAACATTGGTAGAAAAAAGGAAGAACAACGTTACTATCAATAATATGGCATCATTGATAAGTTGTACAGCTCCACTACTCATGAGTTCGGAGAGTTTTTCAGTATCATTGGTGGTTCGGGTAATAATAACTCCGAGAGGGGTTTTTCCTAAATATCGATTGGATAGTGTAAGGAGTTTGTGAAAAATATCTCTTCGCAGGTCAAGTACAATCTTTTGTGCAGCCACAAAAGAATAGTAAGTTCCCAAATACTGGAAAATATAGGTGGCTAGAACGAGAAGAAGAGAATAAAGCCCTATCAATAAAAGGCCTTGGAAATCCTTTGGGACAATGTAATCATCTATGGCGGTTTTTAGAAGAAGAGGGACGACGGTTGATGTAAGTGTGGCTATAAGGAGATAGATCATGGTAGCGACAAGAATCCCTTTTACGGTTCGCATATAGGGAATCAAATCCCGAAGAACACTCATAGAGGGTTTTTTGTGAGAATCGTGTGAGGAAAAGTCATCAAATTCCATTGTGTAAACCCTCCAATCCTTCAAGATATTGATAGTGATACAGACGATAGAAGTATCCTTTTTTTGATTCAATCAATGCATTGGGTGAATCAAACTCAGTGAGTTTGCCCTTTTCAATCACGGCAGTTTTATCCAACCAGTATAGTGTGGTGATTCGGTGTGAAATGATGATGCAAGTTTGTCCGGATTTGTGCAAATGTTCTTTCAAGTTTTGAATGATGATATCTTCGGTTTCTGGGTCAACTGCGGACAGGGAATCATCTAAAATTAGGAAAGGCCTTTGTGTCACCAGAGCTCTAGCTAAAGCTAAGCGTTGCTTTTGGCCACCAGATAGGGTGACACCTCGCTCGCCAATGATCGTATCAAAGCCATGGTCTAGTTTTTTAACGTCTTCTAAAACTCGTGCAATTCTGGCAGCTTCCATAATTTCTTCTTTTTGAGCATCTGGCTTCCCAAATCGCAGATTTTCCCATACTGTATTGGAAAAGAGGAAAGAAACTTGAGGAACGTAGGCAAATTGCCTTCGAAGAGTGTCAATATGGATATGAGTAATGTCGATGTCGTCGATAAAGATAGTGTTTTCGGGGGGATCCCAAATCCGCAGAAGTAAGGATAGAATAGTTGTTTTACCGCTTCCTGTTGGTCCTGTAATACCGATATTCTCTCCTTTATAGAATTGCAGAGATAAGTTTTGAATTGCACTTTCTTTATTCTGCAAAGGATAAGAAAAAGAGAGATTGTTAATCGAAATGGTATTCATGTCTAGCTTAGGTTTCAGAACAATACGTTGCTCTGCATCTGCCGATGGAGTAGTAAGAATTTCCTGGATACGTCCCATGGAAATACTTGCTCGTTGGTACATGTTGACCACAAAACCTACCGCCATCATGGGCCAGGCAAGGAGTTGAATATATTGTGTGAATTCTACCAATGTACCAAGGGTAATCATGCCATTCATGACTTGATATCCTCCAATGATGGTTATCAAAAGAATGGTAAGAGAAATTACCATTGCAATGGCAGGATGGAACAAACCCATAAGTTTACCAAGGTTTAGGTTAATACGGAGATACGAGGAACAGATATCAATAAATCTATTCATATAGTAGGTTTCGCGGCAAAAAGTACGAATTACATTCATTCCTACTAGAGTTTCTCTGACCCGTGTCGTGATGTCTGCAAAAGTTTCTTGGATTCGTTTGAATAATTTATGAATGCGTTTAGAAACAAAACGGGAGAGAAAAATCAGAATTGCTAACGGTAAAACAACCCAAAGTGTTAAAGTTGGAGCTTTGATTAACATGATAACCAAAGCTCCAACACCTAGTACAAAAATATCATACATCGATAGAAGACCCATAACCAAGAATTGACGGACAGCAATTGTATCGTTGTTAGCACGAGCCATTAGGTCGCCGATCTCATTTTCAAAAAAGAAGGAATCGTGCAGTGCAAGATACTTTTGAAAGAGTTGTTTTCTTTTTGTATGTTCAAAATGGATGGCGAAACGTCGCATGATGTTAATGTAAATAATACGAAATATAACAATAGCAAAAGCAGCTGTGGTGAAATATATGGCGTTTATCCATATGGGATGATAATTTGTAACGGTTGATGGATTGTTTGTAGTAATGTAGTCGATGATATTGCCAATATAAATAGGCATAACTAATTGTGCGCCATTAACAATTAAAAGAAGAAGTCCAATACATATATACCAGCGTAAGTTTTCTCGTACAAAAATCCAAATTTGTTTCATAGAAATACTATTATATGCCAAACTAAACGGCTGTAAATAAGTTTAAATGATTATCTACTATTCATCAGTATGACACTGATGATAGATAAAACGATAGCTATGATCATATTTTGAGACCATTTTTCTTTAAACACTATCCTGCTGAACCCGCTGATACAAAGAACCGTTCCAGCACTAAACATGGGGAATGCAATAATGGCTGGAATTGATCCCAATGCTTGGATTAGGAAATAAGAAGATCCATAATTTAAAACTCCAATCAACAGACCAAATAAGAGTTCTTTACTTCCACACTTTGTTTTTCTGAAAAATTGATTTAGGATGGAATACAGAAAAGCTGTACCAAATACTACGAATAAAAAAAGAGATTTATAGGAGGATACTGCGTATTGTTGGAATACTTTGTTTGAAAATTCTGCTAGTCCCATCAGAACTAAAACAAAAATAAGAGACAAAGAGAAATGAGAAATTGCTCCCGATTGTTTCCAGTTGTACAAGAACAACACGGCAACCATTGATAAAATAATTCCGCTCCATTGCACCGAGGAGGGGAAAGTGTTCCAAAGGAGGAGAGACATGAGGACAGGAACGCTTATTCCAAGTTTGGCAAATGTTCCTGATATGGCAAGCCCATTGTAGCGGATGCTATAACGATACAACACAAGGCTTCCAAAGAAAAGAAGACCAGCAATGAAACCCAAAAGAATGCTATAGGTTATCGTAGCAGATGCAGAAAATGAAGTGTGGTTTGTAAAAACTTGTAAGTACTCCTGCCTGAAGGAATAGAAAGAATCCCGCAATGGTATCCATTGAAATGATTTCTGCCAAAAAAAAGGGATACTAAGCAAAGTAGCAAAAAAATAATTTGATACTAAAATCCCAGACCAATGCCCTTTTTTTGTTTCGCTCCAAGAAAAAACAATAGCAATTCCAGAGCTGCAAAGAACAGATAAAAACAAAGAAACCATGAACGGATTCTACTTGGTTTTGTCTTTTATTCCCACTGCTGCGGCGTATACAGTGAGTTCATTAATTCCATCTAGTTTTAAGTATTGGTCCGTATAAAGTTGATCATACGCTCCAATTGCACAGACACCTAGTTCAATAGACTCACCAGCAAGATACAAGTTTTGACAAACATGGCCAGCATCGATTAGAATATATCGATGAGCTTCTAGATGATATCTCCACTCACTTCTGTAGGGAATGCTAGTCCAAAAAAAGACAGCAGATGCCTTTTCGGTAAAGGCTTGATTGTGGCAGCATTTTTTGATATTTGTCGTCAATTCTTCATCTTGAATAGTGCGAATGAGCTGATGCTCTTGTGGTAGATACCTGTAAACACCTGGCTCTACTTTGTCAACATTCAATATAGCTACGTATGTTAC
>CAZOYI010000016.1:0-16502 GCA_964583965.1 uncultured Caldisericota bacterium | reverse complement strand
AATACTGGCAGTTTTTTCTTTTATTGTAGGAATGAACAATGTACCTTGGGAATGCAAGGACGAAAAATAGTCCCCTTCTTCAATTTTTTCTATGCTAACTAGCTTTGATGGATATTGCAATGAAATCTCCGCTCCACGTAGGATTTGAGACACGTCTTTTGCCATTATCTCTATTGTTGCTAAATCTCCTACATGTAACTCCTTTGTGCTTGAAAGTTCTACAGAACAAGTTTCGTCTCCCATTGTGCCAATAGTTAACTGGATAATCTTTGCAGATAAACCCTGTGCAGATTTTTGCATAAAATAATGATAATTCATGCTAAAGAGCACCAAATCATTAAAATCAATTACTCCATCTGGTACTCTGTAATCAGATGGTATTGTTTCTGGTTCACGGTCTGACCAGATATCACAACGTTCAAAGGGGCTTCCTGGGATCAATTTGTCTCCTTTTTCCCACCCTTCATCAGAGATTTGCTTATCATATGCAAAAGAAAAAATCATCATATCGTCAAAATTCACTTGACCATCTTTATTAAAATCACAAATGTGGAATTCTTCTTTATCTCGAATAAGAAAAGAAAGCCCTTGAGAGGATCCAAGAACATTCTCACCTTGGGCATTGCGAATATCAATCTGTGATATTTCGACTTTTGAAAAAGGCTTCTCAATAGTGAAATTAGGAGAAATGACAGTAGGAGGTTGACTCAACGTAAAATGACATTGAACAATAGCGCCGTACCCCTGAAGAGTCTGATTCGTAAAAGAAATGTCAATTTCAATTGTGCCAGGTGAGGTTTCTTTATATGTAAAAAACTGTGTTTGTACATCTTTTTGAAGCAACTCTCCTTTTTCCAGAGAATCCAAAGCAAATAGAGAAGGATCATAGTGAACTACCAATTTCATAGCCATTATCCCAGAAACTGGGTTGTATTTATTACCTATATGAATAGTTTGTGAAAGAATAGAACCTGTTTTTTGGTTTAGCTGCACATATTGAACAGCTGGAACAAAATAGAGTAGAGTGGGGGCTTCAGAAGATGCAGAATTCCCATCCCACTCAAAAGATGTGTATGTATTGCATTTCACCACAATCTGCTTTGAGGGTGGATAGAACTCACAACCATCTTTCACGGGTTTCAGCGTATATTCTCCTTCAGGCAAAGCTAAATCACTATCGTAATATCCTGTAATGGAACAGCTCTGAATTGTGTTGAGTAAAGTATCATTTTTAAAAACTTGAATAGAGGCTCCTTTTGTAAAGCGATTCACAAAATATCCTTTTATACCCCCATAACATGAATTCTTGCAGGTTACAGAGAAGAGTACGGCTGTATTGTTTAGGCAGGTTTTGGGATTCGTGTCAATAGAAGGAGGATCAAAAGTACAATTCTCTTTAGACGGGACAATATGGTATAGAGAGTTTTGATTTAAAACACACCCAGTATCGAAGCCGTTTGGACCCGATTCGTGTAAGGTCAGAACTAGATGATTGGTATCTTGTTCATAAATGTTTACAACCACCCCTTCCTCTTCTCCATCAATTTTGATAAGAATTCTTCCATGTTCCTTTTCACAACTACCCTGAAAAGAAACAATACTCGGGCTTTCATTACAATCCATTTGGACCAGTTGATATTCTGGAGAAAATGTACACATCGGGTTTTTAGGAACAATTTTATAAGATTCATCACAGTGCAAGTTTTCTCCCGTGTCATAGTATCCATCAGGGTTTACAGAATTCAAAACATTCAATACATTGCCAGAAGAATCATATATGTACACCGAGGTGGTTAAAGACTCAAAAGAAACACAATCGGGTGGAATGCGAATCAACAACCTGCCATCCCCTTTACGATGATTCCGTTGGAATGATACTGCGTTAGTATCTGGACAGCAAGTAAGGTTTTGGATTTCTTCATATTCAGGAGTAAATGTATATTGATCATTCTCTGGGACAATACGGTAAAACACATTACATGGCAAGGTACATCCTGTATCAAAAACACCTTGAATAGATTGTGATAGAGTTGTAATGATATCCCCAGCTTTGTTATAAATATGCACTTTGGTATTTTTGGCACATTCTTCCGACATGTGCACTTGAATCCGTCCTTCTGATTCCTCACAATCACAGTCAAAAAACACTTTGTTTTCATCGGGACAATAGGTTATATTGATAATTTGACTAGGTGGATCAAAAGTACAATGATCATTTTTTGGTATTACTTTATAGCTCTGCCCTCCAAGCAATGTACAGCCAGTTCGAAAAACACCGTCTTGATCTGGTTTTTGTAGCACAGAAGCAACATCACCATGTTGATCGTATACAAATATGGTTGTATCAGCTACAGCTTTTTGAACCATTGATACAGCAATGGATCCATATTTTTTTTCTTTTTCGCAAGAAAACGAGATTGTAGAAGATTCTGGGCAACAAGATAAAGAAACAATTTTACGGCTAGGTGTAAACACCAGATTCTTGTTATTGGGAACAATCTCGTATTTCTGATTACAAGGCAGTATGCAACCTGAGTCGTACAATCCAGATGAGTTTACGGATGTTAATGTTTTGTATAAGTTGCCTTGATTGTCGTAAATCTCAATAGATGTTCCGGGATAACATTCTTGTGGTATTCGAATCAGAACTCTCCCATATACATCTTGACAATGGCACTGAAAAGTGATTCGCGATGAGTCTGGACAAACTTTTGGTGTAACAGTCTGTTTTGCAGGAGTAAAGGTGCAAAGATCATTTTTAGGCACAAACGTGTAAGACATTTCGCTAGACAAAGTACATCCTGTGTCATACTCCCCAGCTGAATTCTGCGTAAGAATTTGAACTAAGGATCCTGCAGTATCATAGACGTTCACAGACGTTTTTGCGTTTTTCGTATCACTGCATTCATCGGGAAGTTTGATGACAACGCGTCCCTTTTTTTCAGGTTTTGGTGTACACTGAAAGTGCAATTCTGAAACTGAGGGACACTCCTTAACTTCTAAAGATTGCGAGGAAGGCGAGAAATCGTAATGTGCATTTTTTGGGACTACCTTGTATGTGTTTCCGCACTGCAAAGTACAGCCTGTGTCAAATCCTTGAGAAGTAGGAGACGTGAGTGTTTTTACCAAGGACCCTTGTGCGTTATAAATATCCACAGATGTTCCCTGTAAGCAACTTTGTGCAACATATATCAGAATCCTCCCTTTGGGTTGATCGCAAGCAGTAAAGTTTACACGAGCTATATCTGGACAACAAGGCACTCGTACTGTCTGAGAAGAAGGTTGAAAGGTTTTTTGTGAATTTTGGGGGACGACTTTGTAGTTTTGATTACAGGGAATTGTGCAACCCGTATCAAAAGATCCTGATAATGTTTTTACAAGGGTTCCATTTTCAGAATATACTTTTATCGAAGTACCCGGTTTACACTCATCAGGCATAGTTACAACAAGTCGACCAGTATCCTCTTGGCAGCTACATCGAAAAGTCACGCGTCCTTCGCTGGGACAACACTCCGCCTTTACCGTTTGAGATGAAGGGTTAAAAGTACATTTTGGGTTGATTGGTTCTACTCGATATTGTTCTCCACAGTAAAGCTCACAGCCTGAATCAAAGAAGCCACCCGTGTTAAACTGTGTTATTGTAATAGATTGGTTGTTGCTAATCCCCGTTATACGAACACTTGTGCCATCCAAACAATTCACTGGCATATACACAACAATTCTTCCATTTTTTTCTTTGTAACCGGGACATTTGCAAGAAAAACGTACTGATGTTTTTTTATCAGCTTTTACATTGACACGCTGTGGATTTGGCCAAGCATTGCATCCTATTTTTACAGCTTCCACTGAGGCTACTCCCTCGGGGATACTAAACGGTGTAGAAAAATAGCCCCGATCATCTGTATAACCATCCCAAAGCGAGTCTCCCATGGGATTACGAATTGTTATTTGGAAGCCTTGTCCACAATCTATCGGAGTAATTGTTCCTTCTATAGATCCGTTTCCGGGATATGGAATTGCTTGTACACTAGGTTTTCCAAAAATAAACCCATGGAATATAAAAAAACCAATAAGAAGAAAAGCAAAAAAATGAACACGCTGTTTCATCATAGCCCTCCCAAAGTTTTTTGGTATACTATATTTTGTATCATAGATGCAAATGAAAAGTAAGAATTTTTACGATAAAAATCAAATGAATCACTAATCCATATTTTAAAATTTAGGGGGTATGCTATGAAACGATTGTTTTCAATCCTATTAAGTACCATGATAGCTCTTGGGGTTATGGGCACTTCTATTTCCATTAAGCCAGTAAAAGCTATTGTCAAAAAAATGGTTTTGGTAGAACAATTTACTGCCACCTGGTGTGGTCCTTGTGTTCGGGGTAGTGAAACGATGGATGCTGTATATGAAAAGTATGGTGATAAAGATTTTGTCTTGATCAAGTATCACCCCTCTTCTCAAGGGGATTCAATGGTTTCAAAATTTGCTCAATTAAGAGCAAACAAACTTGGTATGACATACTACCCTTCCTTCTTCGTTGATACAAAATTAACCTCTTCCAGAACCACCGACACGTTAACCAAAGACATTAAGAATGCAAAATCCAAAGGTGCTACCTCATCCATTTCTGTGGAAAAAAGTACAATGAGCGACAATACTGTAACCATACAAATTGTGTACGAAAACGTACAGGATGGTAGCGAAATTTGGTACTGCCTAGCAGAAGATTTTGTCTATGTAAAAGCACAGAATGGGGAAAAACGTCATCGATTTGTTGCCAGAGATGGAGGGAGCATTCCTTCAATCAGCGGTAGCGGATCTACATCCGTTTCCATGGAAATAGATGCAAAATGGGCATCAGAGATGATACGAGTATACGCTTGGATAGAAACCCGATTAGGTGTTGACAATGCGGACTATTATGACTTTAAAAATGGAAATATCAATCACTTAGGTCCAGTCATAGCTTCTTATCCAAACCAACTCGACTTTGGAAAAATGAAACCCAATAGTTCCGCAGAAGCAGAAGTTCACGTTCGCAACTGTGGTCTTCAAGATGCTTCCGTAGATTTACTAATTGCAGAAAATTATATCTCATTAGAAAAATCTATTCATCTTCCCTTTCTATCTGAAACCTCCTATATGATTCGAGTTTCCACCCGGAATCTTGATCCTGGAATATACCGAGGAACTATACAAATTAAAGGATCTGATTATAGAAAGAGTATTCCTTTTCGGCTGCAAGTACTCCATCATCCAGAAATACAAATTGACACTAACACGATCAATTTTGGTGAAATCAAACGCGGGCAAAGTGCTTCTGAAATCATAAAGGTTTCAAATGCATATGAAGGTGCTCTTACAGGTACCACCTCCACCAAAGATGACTGGCTCCGAACCACCCCTCGAACTTTTTCTGAAAATGCTTTTGATTTAAGAATCAGCATCAGTACAAGTAAACTTAAATCTGGTGATTACACTGGAACTGTATATATTGAATCCGATGGAGGAAACAAAGAAATCACCGTAATGCTGATTGTTGTCGCTGCAGACATTATGATCGATAAGGAAGAAATACACTTTGGGACTTTAACATTAAAAGAAGTAAAGGATGTAAAAGAAACACTAACGATTTCCAATGAAGGGGGGATGCTAAAGCTTCTATACATATTACACAAATACCATCTTTTATTATCATGGACGATAAAGATTTCACCCTTGAAAGTGGTGAAGAAAAGGTTTTTTCCATTCTTCTAAATCACAAAGAATTGTCCATCTCAAAGTATCAAGAAAACATTGTTTTTGAGTTATCCCAAGAAAACATTGTTATCCCAGTGTCACTGGAAATTATTGAAGAACCAGCATTATTACGAATAGAAAGCGAATACCTTTCAGAGGATGGCATATTAACCGTTGAAACTGAAAATGAGAATATTGATATAGAGTGCGTGATATACAATGATGGCGAAGCTCGTATGGACGGAACTATAGAACACGATGCATCGTGGTTACGCTTATCAGACCGTTCTTTTGCCCTTCTCGGAGGAAGAAAAAAGACAATTACTCTTACATTTAATGTTGAAAAAGCACAAAAAGGTTTGAATCAGGGCAAGATTATGTTCACCTCCAATGGTGGTAACCAGGAAATTGATATTCACTTTGTGGTTACAAAAGAATCCGTGGTAATACAATTCCAAATCGGCAATAAAACTGTACTAATCAACAATCAACCTAAAACGATGGACGCTGCCCCCTTTATTCTGAATGGTCGAACGGTTGTTCCAATTCGAGTGATTGCAGAGGCTTTTGGTGCAGAGATTCAATGGGAAGGATCAACCCAGACCATCACGATCTTGCTTGACAAAAAGACCATTGTGATGAAAGTTGGCTCTACCGTTGCAACGATTGATGAAAATCCTATTATCTTGGATGCACCACCAATCATTCAAAACGGAAGAACTTTTGTCCCACTTCGCTTCATTGCGGAGGCTTTTGGTGCAGAGATTCAATGGGAAGGATCAACGCAGACGATCACGATCACACTATAAAGAAATTTGTAAAAAATCCAATTTGTGGTATAGTAAGTGTTTGCGACCTTACTTTTAATGCATAGGAGTTTACTATGGGTAGAAAAAACAAAACTGGTTCAAATGGTAGAGATTCAAATCCAAAATACCTTGGTGTTAAGCTATATGATGGTCAAATCGCCCAAGGTGGTAACATTATAGTCCGACAACGTGGCAATAGAATTTATCCTGGATTTAATGTTTTACAGGGTAAAGATTTCACCCTTTGTGCCACAGCAACTGGACGGGTAAAATTTGAACGATACGGTCGTTCAAGAAAAAAAGTCTCTGTTTATCCAGATGTTAACTAACAAGACCTTCCTTTATAAAAAAGCCCTTTCTCGAATGAAAGGGCTTTTTTTGTTGTACAGGATTACCATATAAATGTTGTTTCTTGATGAAATTACAATACGCATAAAAGCTGGTAACGGTGGTAATGGCTGCATTAGCTTCCGTAGAGAAAAATACATTCAAAAGGGTGGTCCTGACGGAGGTCATGGTGGCAGAGGAGGTAGTGTTTTTTTTCGAGCAGACCAGGGTATATCATCCCTGAGTTCATTTCAGAATAAACGATTCTTTTCTGCAGAAAATGGAAAACCTGGAGAAGGGCAACTTAAACATGGTCGCAATGGTAAACACACAATTGTTTCCGTCCCCGTAGGCACTTTGATATATGAAATGAAAGAGCCAGAGAAACTTATCGAATCAGGATCTGAAAGCACTCCATCCATTCTTTTATTAGCAGATCTTCACAAGCATGGGTGTGAAATTGAAATTGCCAAAGGAGGAATTGGAGGCAAAGGAAACTCTTCTTTTGCAAACTCAATTGAACATGTTCCGCATATTGCTGAGCACGGAGCTAATGGAGAAGAAAAGTCATTGTATTTGGAACTCAAAACAATTGCTGATGTTGGATTTATAGGATTTCCTAATGCAGGTAAATCCACCTTACTCTCAAAAAGTACTAACGCCAGGCCAAAAATTGGAGATTACCCATTTACCACACTTATCCCCAATGTAGGAGTATGCTCAATTGCACCTGGGAGAAATTTCACTATTGCAGATATCCCAGGAATAATTGAGGGTGCTTCAGAAGGAAAAGGATTGGGTTTTCAGTTTTTAAGGCACATTGAGCGTTGTCGAATTCTTTTATACATCATTGACCTAAACAAGGAAACGCCTGAAGAGTGCATTCAGGAACTGAATACACTATTACAAGAAATTCAAGATTATGATGATGACTTATATCACAAGTCCAGTTTTGTCTGTGGTAATAAGATTGATACGATACAGGGTCAGAAAAATGCAGAGTGTTTACAAATTCACTTAGAAAAATCTGAAAGAAAGTCTTTTTTCATCTCTGCAAAAACCGGTGAAAATGTTCAGGCACTAAACAGAACTCTTTACAGTTTTCTCCAAACAATTCCTGCAACACAAACAACTGTTGAAACTTACTCTGTACACACATTGGGAGACGAGGAAGTCCAAGTCATCAAAGAAGATGGGATTTTCATTGTGCATTGTCCTCGTTTAGAAAGAATCATTGCTGGAACAGACTTGCAATATCCTGGAAGTCTTCGATATGTTTACCGCATGTTCCGAAAATATCACATCGACAATATTCTTAACTTTCATGGTATCGAAGAAGATGACATAGTTGAACTAGGAGGCAAACGTTTTCGATGGCTTTAACAAAAAAATCAATTGGTTTTTTTGGTGGTTCCTTTAATCCTATCCATCTAGGTCATCTTATAGCAGCAGAATATGCCTGTGAAGCTTTTTGCCTGGATACGGTATATTTTACTCCAACTTGGAGCTCTCCTCACAAAACAAGTATCTCCCTTGCCCCGCCCTTTCATCGGATTCAAATGATAAAACTAGCCATACGGGACAATGCACATTTTTCGATCCTGCTTTTGGACATTCACAGACAATGTCCAACCTATACAATAGACACCCTTAAAGACATTTCACTTCAGTTTTCACCAACACAGTACATGTATTATTTTATTGTGGGGAGCGATGCTGTAGAAAAACTCCCTTCATGGGAATCTCCAACACAAATCCTTAGCAGTCTTCATTTTTTGGTGGCACAAAGACAAAAAAACCCCCCTGAAGAAACTTTTTTTGATTCAATATACAAAGCAATACCCGAAGCTAAGAATAAAATTCACACATTCCCCATGCCATATATTGAGATTTCCTCATCTATGATTCGAGAACGAATTTCTAGAAAAAAATCGATTCAATATCTTGTACCTAAGACCGTTGAATCGTATATTGATAATAACACTTTATACAAGGAGGCATTCATATAGATAGAGTAGAGATAACAACAGACGACAAGAAAGAGTTCATTGTTGAAGTATTGAAGGAAATGAAAGCAGAGGATATTGTGCTTCTCAAGGTAGAAAAACTAACCACAATTGCTGATTATTTTGTTGTTTGCTCTGTAGACAATACAACTCAATTACAAATGGTGGTTAGTCGATTAGAAGAGGATTTAAGACGCAAAGGCATTAAACCTTTATACCCGATTCGAGAAAAGTCTCCTGCATGGACAATTGCTGATTTTGGCGATATTATTGTGCACATTTTCATGCCACAAGAACGAAAAATATACGCTTTAGAAGAATTCTGGGAAAAAGCACCCCATACGTATATCAACTATTGAACTAGTATTGACTTCATGAAATATTATTTTACCCTTGTAGTAGTTTGGAGAGGTGACCGAGTGGCTGAAGGTGCTCGCCTGCTAAGCGAGTGAGTGGTTTATCCCGCTCCGGGAGTTCGAATCTCCCCCTCTCCGCCATAAAAAAAAGGCAGCGCCAAAGGCGCCACCTTTTTTTCTTTAGGCTATAGAATTTTCTACAACTTGATCTTGCGAGTTTTCGTTTCTTCTGCTTTGGGCATTCGGATTGTCAAAATACCTTCTTCGAACTCTACTTCGGTTTTGTTCTTGTCTATTTTTTCAGGAATGGGTATTTCTCGCATCATTTTACCACTGGTTGTTTCGCGATAGTAATAGTCACAATCTTTGCACTCTTCATCCTGCTTCTTTTCTGCTTTGAGAACAATGTACTGATCTCCAATTTCTACTTCAATATTATCTCTTTTAACACCTTGTAATTCTGCTTTCAGGATATATTTGTCTTCTTTTGAGACTAAATCAATTGCAGGAAAGGGAGAATTTGTACCAAAAAAAGGTTTAGCATCAGAAAAGAAATGATTGAAAAAATCATCTAAAAGAAAAGCCGGTTTTAGTGTTGGTTTATTATAGCCTTTGTCATAAACAACTTTAAGATTTTTATTATCCATGTTTTACCTCCATTGAATATAGGGTTTGTTGTTATATTTATTCCCAAAAATCGGTAAAAATTGTATACTTTTACTATGTTAAAAAAATTGATTACCCTTGTCTTGTTTTTTTGCTTTTTTGTGCCAGCTTCAGGCTGTTCAAACAAACCAAGTCCTTCTGTGGGTGTGCCGAAAACACAAATAGAACACAATAAAATTGCCTGGATTGCTCCTCAAATCATGCCTTATCCTATTGAAAAGGAATGGAATGAAATCCAAGATGAAAACAAACATCTGTACATTCGAGGAGCTAGACCCTACTCAAATCTCAACCACTTTACAATATTTAATCAGCTTTCCTCTCAAATCCCCCAATCAGAGATAGATATCCTGACCCGATTCGTTGAAGAATACCACCATTCTTTCCTTAAGAATCAATTTGCTAGCACGAATTACGGATACAATATCGCGTATTTTGATCCTGCTTTTATCTCCATTCCTTTCACATTTCTCTCAAATTATGGAGGAGCATCTCCGGAAGATCTTATTTCTATCCTGAATTTCGACATTCAAAAACAAAAAGCCTTGCGAAATCAAGCTTTATTTACTCCGTATAATCAATTCTTACAACATATATCTAGTTTATGTTTTCAGGATTTAGAAAAGCAGTTTACTGAATTTGACCCATCAACTCCAAAAGAATACATGGATTACGTTTCCTCTCAATATGACTTGCGATTACTGAAGCAAGGAACAGATCCTCAGAACATCCGGAATTATGAAAACATTGCGATTGTACCCAACGGTATTATTGTTTTCTTTTTGTCTGAAAATATTTGCAAGGAACATACGGGCATTTGGGAAGTTTTTATTCCCACAGATTCCATTGCCTCCTTTTGTTCATATCCCATCGACAAAGAAGCTTATTCTGAACTCGTATACCCTCCTTATTGGGAAATGTATTCTGGTGATGGAAGTTTTATCATATACCACCCCACCACGCCCATTGTTCATCCTCAGGAAGCTCCTTCAAATATCACATCTTCTGTTTCTGAAGATCGTACTAATGGTGTTGTTAAAGTATTTGTTCCTGTTGCTTTTTCTTCTTCTCAAAAAAACAACTTTAGCGAAGCAGAAATTCGAATTGCATGGAATAAAAACACGCCATTTGAAGTTCCCGAAGAACTCTCTAAACTTCCAACAAAAAAAGAGATTATTGATGGGGTTTCTTTCTTGAGCTATGAATATTCTGATGTTGGTGCAGGCAACATATATGATACGAAAACATACGTTGGAACTTGTATCAAAATACATTACCAAATTCAATTTGTCATTCATTCTACCCAAGTAGGAAATTACGATCCTGGTACAATTGAACCCTTTTCCAAAGAAGAGGTGTACAAAGCAATAAACGAAGTATTCGCTTCGTTCAGTTTTCGCTAATTTCCGTTTCTATTCGTATTCCTGAATTTCGTCATATTTATAAACAATCTCAACTCCTGCCTGTTTAAACATCATCTCAGGTTCCTTGTAGGCATGATAACGTCTCTCGCAATACACACGCTTGATTCCGCAATTGATCAATAGCATTGTACAAATACGGCAAGGTGTCATAGTACAATAAATCGTCGCACCATCAATGGATATGCCTCGTTTCGCCGCTTGGCAAATGGCATTCTGCTCTGCGTGGACGGTTCTTTCACAATGCTCTGAAATCGTCCCATCATCTTTGACATGCTTGCGCATTAAATGACCAATATCGTCACAATGCGGAAAACCAATAGGAGAACCAACATAGCCTGTCACCAAAATCTGGTGGTCTTTCGCAATGACACATCCACTTCGTCCTCTTCCGCAAGTTGCACGTTTGGATATTGCGTGCACAACTTCCATAAAATATTCATCCCACGAAGGTCTATTGTATTTTATATCCGACATACGAACTCCTTTACTTCTTTTTCCAAGTGCTGCAATGTATCAGTATTTAAGATAGTCCAATCTGCAATAGCAATGGGGCCGCCTTTAGAGGCATTTTCTATTTCATCATAGTCTCTATTTTTGGCTTCGTTTTTAGTTAATGGGCGAAAACGTGTTTCCAAATCACTACTGCGAGTTAATCTATCTTCGAGTCTGCTATGCCGAACATTAGGAGGGGCATATATCGCCAAAGTAATAAAATCATCGTGAAATTGTTCTTTTAAAACCTTGTACTCTTCAAAGCTGTACATTCCATCAATTACAACATTGCCTTTTTGTATCATGTCGGATATCTTCGGTCGATTAGCAATGGCAAAAGCTCCCATCCCATAAGCTTCTCGTAATTGATGCCGAATCAATCTTTCGTTATCTGGATTCACTTCCAGCCTTTTTTTTTGTAAAGTATCAATGACAATTTGCCCAAATCGGAGATACTGGTAACCCAATTTTTCAATCATTAGCGCGGCTGTCGTCTTCCCAGAACCACAAAGTCCTGTTAATGCAATAATTCTAGGCATTGTGTACATCTTTCTACTCAGAGGTGCTCAAATTGATCCCATGATCTTTGAAAACTGACATAATCTCTTGCACGGAAAAAAAACCAACATGTCGGAAAAATTCATTCCCATCTGTATCATAAAATATCTGTGTAGGTATTGCATGCACATCTAATTTTTTTACCTCTTCGGTATTCTTTGCATGTAAAAACTCCACATATAAGACATTTTTATAGTCTCTTCGAAGCTCTTCTAATACATCTTCCATGGCAACACACGGGACACAGGTATCAGATCCTACTTCTAGTAATAAGGGGAGTCCATTCGTTTCATAGTTATGCGCTGACATTTTTGTTTCTGCACGTTGACTTTTCCAAATCGCTACAAATCCTATGAAACTTATTACAATACAAATAACAAGTATGTTTTTCCAAATCGAATGAATCTTTTCACCTACTGATATCATCTACATTTTTTGTCGGATTGTCTAACATTTGCCGTATAACAGGCCATATTTCTGTCTTTTCATATCCCTTTCGCCAAAATGCTGCTCCTGCTAAGTCATACATGTGAACGAACTGGACTTTGTAAGAAACGGATTTGGGATCTTCAATCCACAACTTGTATACGTGGGGGTATTTATCCCATTGGGCATAATACTGACGAATTCTTGAATCCCATTTTGCCCCATAAATATCTCCCAATTCCATTGCATATTCCATATAATAGGATTCTGATTCTGCGGTAATTGGGTTATCTGAGTGATCTTCTATCCATAGTCTAGAGTAGAAAGGAACTCCCAAAATCACCTTATAAGAAGGAACAAGCTCTATTAAATCTTCGATACCTTTTTGTACCCATCCATACTCCGCTACCGAACCACTTTCTCCTCCTCCAGCCCAATACTGATCATACGCCATTAAAACGATATAATCTGTTACTTTCCCTAGTTTTTCTCTGTCGTAACACAAAGACCAATTTTTGCTTTCCGATATCGTTGTAACGTCAATGGATACAATAAGATTGTTTTGGTGAAAAACGGGGTATAATTCGCGCATAAATTGGGTAAAAAGATCTTTGTCTGCAAGATAAATATTTTCCCAATCTAGATTCACCCCCTTAGCCCCATATTGCATTACTTTTGACAATAAAGCATCAATCACGGCTTTTCTTTTTGTTGTACTTTTCAATACATTGTGTGTCAAATCAGGATCAAAACTATTGGTACAACCTATCCATACTTGATATTGATGATTACTTGCCCAATCCATATAGTCTTTTCGGCCTTTATCTACAATATCACCCTGCGCATTTGCAAGCGACATCCAGGTAGGAGAAAGGACATCCAGTTCTTTAACTACATAAAATTCTCTTGGATCAGACATTGTTCTGTATACATAATGCCAGGTCATGCATATTTTTGTAGAATCGGATTCTGCTTCATTTGATTTTTCTGGAACCACATAGCAAGGTGATTGTATAGTAGTATATTCGAGTGCTACTTTTGGTACCCACCCAATGTAACCTTGATTGGTTGCAATTTTTACCCATTCATTTTGTACTTTCAGCACCATAACATCTTGATTTTTAAGTATTTTCTTAAAAAATCCTGCCTTAGAAAATGGATAAGCTTGTAACCAATCACTTCGCAACATTTGAGTTTGGTAAGTTTGAAAAGCAGGTCTTTTAATGTGTAGGCTTTGTGAATCTGAGTACCACGTAATTTTCCCGTCATATAAAATCTCCACAGTATGAAGAGGTAAAAACGGCATTGATTCATGCCATCTGATGTTGTGATCAACAGATGAATCAAGCCCAATATACACAACTTGTTTTGCTGAAGTGTATACGACGGTTCTCTCTGTAACATCCCAATATATTTCCATGTTCGCGATGTTGCGAAGTAAACTACATGAAATATAGATTCCGCTTGTAGAAGTAGATACAAAATCACTGGAGTATTCCCAGCCATCTACATAAACACTTGGCATGGGTGGTAACAATTTATGTAGCTTCAATTGTTGCAGCCAAATAACGAAACAAGAGCAAGTAAACAGGAATATGCTAAGAGACATGATGAATGGTTTATTCTTCAGCAAACTTTTCAACCTGATACAAAAAGACTTTTATGTTGGGATTATTCTTCCAGCTATTTGGTTCTAAACCTGCTTTTAGAGATAGCTGGCTAAAAAATTCTTCTGGATCAGAGAGTTCATCCCACACTTGCGGTAAAAATGTTGCAGAATGATGGCCTAATTGAAGAATAACTCCATCCTTATGGGAGTTAATTCTCCCGAGTAACTCTTGGGATGTAGAATAGTGAATTTCAGTTGGTACAGTTAAAACAGAAATCTCAATTCGCATCTTTTCATATTCTTCAAAAGACAAAGGGCAAAACCTGGGATCAAAAAAGGCAGCATTGATTGCGCTGACATGTACACTTTTGATAAGAGGGTAGACAGGTTCAATGGTGCCAATGCACCCACGTAATTTACCATTGCAGGTTAGCGTAACAAAACATCCCTTTTTCTCCCATAATTGAGAATTCTGCTCTTTTTGGATAGGAAAAGCAAAGGATTCTTCGTTAGATAAATGGTTTTTAATACTTCTTCGGGCTACATCAAGTAAAAGAGCCTTTTCATTATCGTTCATTTTCGGTTCTCATCGATCTTTTTCTACAAAAAAAGCCCGAAAGCATTTACATACCTTCGGGCTTTTTATCTTTAAATTCAAATGCTATTCTTCAACAATCACTTCAAAATTCATCGTATTGACATTACCTGCAACATCAGTGGCTGTAACGATAAACGTATTTTTCCCCGGTTTCATGGTCACATCAATGGACCATATATCGTGGGTCACTTTTGCCTCTTGGTTATTGACAGTCACTTTGCAATCTGGTTCTACACGACCAGTAAGAGTATAGGTGAAGGGTTCTGATCCTTGGAGTGTCCCTGGATCATCGACAAAAATCATGGGGGGAGTGGTATCAAGGGTGATGGTTAACATGCGTCGTACAGTCTTTCCGGTAGGAGTGGTGGCGGTAGCGATAATAGTATTGAGTCCTTCTTCCAAGGTAACACGAATGGAGAAGGTACCATTTTGTGATACGGTAGCGGGTTCATTGTTGACAGTCACTTCATTGCCAGGATTGGTCATTCCAGTGACTTCTAGGGTGGCTTTGTTGGTAATGGAGGCAACGGGATCCAATTCAAGGATAGGTTCGGTTGTATCTGGTTTTACCCAGACTTCCGTATAGCCTTCCATCATATTGGTATTGGTGACGTGAATGGTCACAATACCTTTTTTGTTGGGAGTGACTTTTGTGGTCACGACACCTTGTTCATTGGTGGTTCCGGTTGTGTTGATGCCAGGTCCTTCAATGGTTATTTTTGCACCTTCGACAGGGGCATTGGTTCCAATTTCTGAAACGGAAATGGTGAGTTCAGAGGTTACATGGGGATTCAGAGAAGGAACAGAACCAACTTCCACTTGCAATCCGATAATGGAATCAAAGTGGAGAAGATCGCGGAGGGTATATGTAGAGGTATTGTCAAACTGGTACGGTTCAACATGGTAGTTTTGGTTGGGATTGAAGTATCCCAGGGAAGCAATTTGTTCACCAACGCCAGTGGGGGTAAAGAAAAGAGTGGTTTCCATCACAGATGGATCTGTAGGAGAAGAAGTAGTGTCACCATAAATAGCAGTTTGGTGTTGGTTTCCAAACAAGAATACACGACCATCTTCGTGCATAGGGAGATCACGAGGATCAGCAGGCCGTACTTGTACAATCATGTTGTTTTCAATAGCATAGGTTAAATCGTAATTGGTTGCATTCAGCAGATCTTGTCCAAATTCAACACGAGTAAGAGCAGAAAGTACAGTTAGACGTGGAGGAGCAATATGGACTTCGTGGCTGGGGAAAGCTTCCCAATCAAGATAGAATAAGCCATCAGGTGTTTGGCTGGGTACAAATCGGGATTCAACATGTGCAGGATCAGTCTTGTATACAGGAGGATATCCGCAAAGATCGGCCTGAGCAGGATTATTGGTGTATACATTATCGCCAACCAATCCACCAACATAGCAGACGTCTTCTGCAAACACATAGAAGGTGGTTTGGGCATTGACGTCCAAACCAAGGGAATCGTGGTAGTCTAGT
>CAZOYI010000015.1:0-1533 GCA_964583965.1 uncultured Caldisericota bacterium | reverse complement strand
GCCCAAGACGCCATTTATCTGGCATCTCTCAGGCGGGTCGGAACAGGGTTTCGACTGCTTCATTATTATCTACAAATGGAGTCGTGATAAACTACTGTGTCTACGTTCAGTTTACATCGAACACCGGGAGCGTGCATTAGTGAACCGACAGAGCGACCTTTCCGACAACGAAAGCGCTGATGCCCAAAACGAAAAAGACCGCATCTTCAGACAGCTCAAAGAAATTGAAGTCTTCAAAGCCAAGATCGATGAGCTGCTGGCTGAAGGTTACAATCCTATTCTTGACGATGGCGTTGGCAAAAACATCGCTCCCCTACAGAAAAAGAAAATGATCCCCTACGAGGTGCTCAATGAAGGACAACTCAAAAAGTATCTTCATGCAGATTGGTAATAGGAATACACATATGAATGAATGTATATATCATAGTATTCATATATGGAGGTTGAAATGACTACCAAAACTCCTGAAATTTTTAAATACGGTGCTACGTGGCTTAGAGCTGATTTTCATCTTCACACCAGGGCAGACAAGGAGTTTCAGTATTGTGATGAAGAAGAATACTATTACTCTAAATATGTGGATGCATTAGAAAGAAGCGAAATTAGACTTGGGGTAATTACTAACCACAACAAGTTTGATTGTGAAGAATTCAGAGCTCTTTATAAAACCGCATTGAAAAAAGAAATTTTCCTGCTTCCTGGAATTGAGTTATCCATTTGTGACGGAGCCAATGGTATTCATACATTGGTTATCTTTAATGATGAGTGGTTGGCAGATGGGCAAGACTACATAAATCAGTTTTTAAATGTAGCTTTTGAGGGGAAGACTCCTAGTCAATATGAACAAGAAAATGGACGAAGCTCTTTTGATTTGTTGACTACATTGAAGAAACTTGAGGGCTATAATAAAGATTTTATGATTGTCTTTGCACATGTTGAACAAAATGGTGGTCTTTGGAAAGAACTTAATGGCGGTAGATTGCAAGAACTTGGCAAACACACTATATTTAGAAGTAGAACGTTAGCCTTTCAGAAAGTCAGAACCCGTGTCGAGCGTGACAAGGTAAACAACTGGTTTTCTGATTGGTATCCAGCAGAAGTTGAAGGTTCAGACTGCAAAGACATCTCCAGCATTGGCAATGGTGAAAAGTGTTTTCTCAAGTTGGGAAATTTTAGCTTTGATGCCGTAAAGTATGCTTTGATTGATAAACACAATCGTGTATCAAATGATCCTGTTCAACATAAACACTCGCATATTCGTTCAATCCGTTTTACTGGGGGAACACTAAAAAACCAGGAGCTTCATTTTTCCCCAGAACTGAATACGCTGATTGGTATTCGAGGGAGTGGTAAATCTTCAGTAATTGAAGTGCTTCGTTATACTCTCGAGATTTCATTTGGTAACAAATCTAAAGATAAAAGGTATAAAGAAAGTCTTGTAGGTTTTACGCTAGGTAGCGGGGGTAAAGTTGAGATTGATGCGATTGATCGCTATGGACAAAAGTATACTATTAGACGAGTATGGAAGGAACC
>CAZOYI010000014.1:0-3291 GCA_964583965.1 uncultured Caldisericota bacterium | reverse complement strand
AGCTTAGACATGTTTCACCTCAAAGTGGAATAATTCTTTAATTTCTTGAATTGTTTGTTTTGCAACCATTTGTGCCCTCTCTTTACCATTTTGGATTGAATACTGGATGGTTAATTTCCCTTCCGGAGTATTCATTAAATCATTTTTTTTATCCCGAATCGGAGCAATAAAATCATTTAAAACTTTCATCATACGTTTCTTACATTGTACACACCCTATGGTAGCACTTTTACATCCCTCACGTATTTCTTCCACTGATAACGGATCCAGTATTTGATAATAAGAAAAAACGTTACATATTTCTGGATTCCCCGGATCTGTTCGATACACTCTACCAGGATCTGTTACAGCAGATTTAACGGCAGTTTCAATTTCTTTCTCAGTAGCAGTTAAGAATATTGTATTATGAAGAGATTTACTCATTTTTTTTCCATCAAGTCCTATTAATAAAGGTACTTCGGTCAGTTTTTCTTGAGGTTCTGGAAAAAAATCTCCATATAAGGTATTGAAACGTCTCACTATCTCACGAGATAGTTCAAGGTGTGGAAGCTGATCTTTGCCCACGGGTACGAAATGCCCTTTATACAGTGCAATATCTGCAGCTTGTAAAATGGGATACCCAAGGAGTCCATGAGTGACGTTTGTTTTTAAGTCGTAATCACGTATCATTTCTTTGACAGTTGGGTTTCTTTCAACCCACCCAATAGGTGTGATCATGGAGAAGATGAGAAATAGTTCTGCATGTCCAGGAACGTCTGATTGAATAAAGATAGTGGATCGATTGGGATCCAAACCAATCGCTAGAAGATCCGCATATAGTTCAATTAATTGATCTCCCGCATCCTGAGGATTTGCATAATCTGTAGTAAGTGCATGATAGTTTGCTAAAAACCAAAAACAATCATAGGTATTTTCATTTTGAATTTGAACCCAATTTTTTAATGAACCCAAGTAGTTTCCTATATGTAATCTACCGGTGGTTCGTGCACCACTCACTATTCTTTTTTTGCTAAAATTGCTCATATGTTTCTCCTCGGTTACAAACGATGTATACTTTATTATACTTTTCAATCAGATTTTGAACAAATAAGGAGTATGATATGGATTTGATCGAAGAAATCAAAGGAAGAGAAATCATCGACTCTCGAGGATTTCCCACAGTCGAGGCAGTGATTACTTTATCCTCTGGTATACAAGCTAGTGCTGCTGTTCCCTCTGGAGCATCAACGGGCAAAAGAGAAGCCCTTGAGCTCCGCGACACCAACTCAAAACGATTTCACGGTAAAGGTGTAAAAACTGCAATAGACAATATTACGAATGTTATTGAATCTGAACTCATTGGATACAGTGTTCTTCAACAGCATGTCATTGATTCCATCTTACTTGACTTAGATGGAACAGAAAACAAAAAAAAATTAGGAGCCAATGCAATATTGGCAGTATCTTTGGCTACTGCAAGAGCAGCATCGAAACTCCTAAACATCCCTCTTTATCGATACTTAGGAGGAGTTCAGGCCAACACAATGCCTATCCCTATGATGAATATTATTAATGGAGGAAAACATGCAGACAACTCCATTGATATTCAAGAGTTTATGATAGTACCCCATGGCTTCACTACATTCAAAGAATCGCTTCAGGCAGGTTGTGAAACATATTACACTTTAAAAAAACTACTGCAAGAAAAATCTTTATCGACCGGTGTAGGAGACGAAGGAGGATTTGCACCCAATCTAGATTCTAATAGAGCTGCTTTGGATATCTTGATGGAAGCAATAGAAAAAGCCGGATACAAGCCCGATGAGCAAATTTCTATAGCTCTGGATTGTGCCGCCGATAGTTACTACAAAGATAAAATGTATGTCCTTCATGGAGAAAAAGCCATGAATTCAGATGAATTAGGACTCTATTACCAAAAACTCATGGAGACCTATCCCATTTATGCCATTGAAGATCCCTTTGAAGAAGATGACGAAATTGGTTGGATCAATTTCACAAAAGCTGTAAAAAATAAAAAACGCATTATTGGGGATGATGTATTTGTTACAAATTTGAAAATTTTCCAAGATCGATCCGCAAAAGGCATTGCTAATGGAATTCTTATCAAGGTGAATCAAATTGGAACCCTCACTGAAACATTGCAAACTGTCAAATATGCCCAAAAGAATCAATATGGTTACGTTATTTCACATCGTTCTGGTGAAACAGAAGATACGTTTATTGCCGATCTTGCAGTAGCTCTTGGTGGTGGATTAATTAAAACCGGTGCTCCTTGCAGGAGTGAAAGAACTGCAAAATACAATCAACTTCTTCGCATTGAAGAAGACTTGGATCATTCCGGTACTTTTGGGAATATTTGGACACCTTCATGATGATAACAACCAAAAGGTTGGTTGGAATTCTTCTTTTAGTGTTCCTATCCCTACAAGGTTTGTCTTTCCATCCCATCAGTTCCCTTGGCCACGAAGATATGTTCACACCTGGAAGACTGGTATATGCAATCCATGATTGGTCTTCTGTAGAAGAGGAAGTGTACGACTTATCAACGACAATGAAAGTGAATTGCCCCAAACACCAAGTAACAGAATACTACTGGGGAGTTCAATTTGTCTTTAAAAATGGGAATATTGGTTGGTTTGGTATGACAAGTTCCTGTATGGGATTGGGTGGTGGAGGTTTTGTTTTTACAATATGCGATGCCATATCAGCAGAACCATCATCTGAGGGATATTTAAGCAAAAACATTGAACCAGGGAATGGCTTGTCCTGTGTTCTTCCTTATGAATGGAACAATGGGATGGAGTATCGTTTTACTCTTACAAAAATCCTTCCCCGAACTACATCTACCCGAATATGTTGGAGTTTACAAGTAGAAGAAATTCCTACGTCGCAATTCATTCACGTCGGGGATATTTTTACACCATCACAGTGGGAGCAACTCTACCCTTGGTCAAGTTATTTCGTAGAATATTTCGGACCCATTTTAGACTGTAAAGTGATGCCAAGAGGAACAATTACATTTCATCCCCTGGAGTTAACTGGTCAACCGAATGTACCCTATTCTGATATTTATATCACGGAAAATTGTAAAGATCAAACTGAAGTTTCCTTCGAAAAGGAAGAAAAAATCTACATAAAGACGGGTTCAAAATATTAAATCATTTGACTTTACAGACTTTTTTTTTATAAATTTCGTAGCTTGATATTTTTATTTGATCGAGAGGAGATTTGTTAGTGGTAAAAATAAAACTTAAAAGACTTGGAGCACCTCACAAACCCTGTTTTCGTAGT
>CAZOYI010000013.1:0-4281 GCA_964583965.1 uncultured Caldisericota bacterium | reverse complement strand
GACACAAACACTTTAGACTTAAACCTACAAGGAATAACAAACCAAGAATACACTTTTACATTTACTAAAAGTGGTTACGGAACAAGATATTACACAACTGACCCTGGTCCTGAATCTGAAAATGAAGAGTATGATTATTACAAAATGGAGAGGAAAAAAGAAAAAATATTAGAAGCATACAATCTTGACTTCGAAAAAGTGTGGGAAGTAAAAGTACCCAGAATGGGGATATATGAAGATAGATATGCTGTCAGCAAAGAAAACAATTTTACCATCGTATTCAATGAAGTAGACATGAATACGCACAATTCCCCACTCATCAACAGCTATCTAACGTGTTTCTCCAAGGAAGGCACAAAAATGTGGGAAAGAGCATTTGACTATAGTATTGCAACCTGTCCAACCTTCGATGCACATGAGAACATGTACTTGTGGTTCTATAGCCCAGACTACAGCTTATGTTCTATGAATCCTGACGGGTCCTTCCGTTGGACATACTACCTAGAACATTCAATTGGATGTAAATTCCCCGTGACCCTTAGCCCAGTAGGCTCCATCTTCACAACATCGAAATACCAAAGCCTCATGTTTTGTGTCAAATAACCACTACTATTAAATTTTACCACTCTGTGATGATAATGGGGGTATTGGTGAGGGGTATGGAATAAGAAGATACGCATTCGCTGTAGGCGTCTAGATCGGTGAAACCTCTCTTGGTGACAATGTGGGTCACTTTTGCAATGGAAGGGAATTGTTTTGATACATCAATTCTCATGTCTCCGCCTGATGACCAAGCAATATATAGGCTAGGTCGCTCGTTGGGAAAATGAACGGCATACACATGGGAAGCGGATAATCCTTCCATCTCTTCTTCAGAAAGCTTCTCGATATGGTTGCACCCTCGAAGGTTTTCTATGAGTAGCTTGTACGTGTAATACGAAGGTTTGTGGTTGCCCTCACTATCCATAAGACCCATCATGGCAAAAAACCAATCTATGGGGTTTTCTTTTTGGTTCATCATGACAACTTGATTGAAGGATTTTACTCCCTGACTAAACGTAATCATCACCCTTTTCACCAAGTTTTCTGATTGATACTTCTCCAAAATGGGACGAGACTCGGGGTTGTCAGACAGAAAGATGGCAAAGTCAATCCACTCTTGTTCTGTAAGTCCTTCTTCCAGAAGTTCTTGTAAATAAGCCTTAACATCTGGAATGGAAAGAAATTGTTCTACAATGGGCACAGGTGGTACTGAACCATCTACCAAATGTTGAATATGCCTGCCAAACAAGCGAAGATCCAGATCCCCCGCTTCCGTACAAACAAGCTCTTTGTGAATGCCATGTTCCGCCAGACCCTTCTTCAGAATACTCACAATTTCTACCACATCCCCCGGTTCATAATACTGGTGAAAGTCAATCACATCGAAATAGTCGCTCTGTTCCATGAGCATGTCAAAATATTCCACAGCATCTTCATTGCCAGCTTCAATTTCTCGAAACACTTGATTGGCAAATCCTTGCAAAACAATAATGGCATCTTCATCAAGATTTCGAATGGTAGTTGATGCAATTTGCAAAAGGTCAATGTATTCTTCCACAGAACCGTTCCAATACCTCCCATAATCATACACTTCATTTTCAATCTGGTAGTAGGTAACCTTATCTTTGTATCGCGTCACAAAGTTGGTCAAAAATGCAATGTAGTCTTGTTCGTCAATGGGTGGACTTGAAGCAGGCTTTGAGGGGTCTACTACTTCAGTTCCCCAGGAAGAATCACTCTTCACAGTGACAATGGGAGACATCCCAGCCTGGTGCATTTTATGTATGTTCCAATCGTATAACATGAACTTAAACTGCCCTTTGCTTGGCTCAAACAAATTCCATGAAAGAATGACACGAGGTTGCGTAATACCCAAATTGATTGCAGATTGCAAATGATCCACTGAATTCCCGGGAGGAAACACTCCAAATTTGTATTCTTCTTTACTATAGCTTGTTGCAGTCAAAGATGTATCTGGTGTGATAGATCTAACGATTGTAATATCACCAAACCAGATAACACTGGCAATGATGAACAGGAGACAAAAACTGATGGAAACAAATCTATTATTCACTCAATCAAACCCTTTCCAAAGCAAGTCCAATGAAACGATCTGCCTGATCAGCCATGAAAAGAGGAATATTCAACATGTCATTATCTTTGTGCAGATTATTGAGAGAAAAACGCAGTCTTAATGGTGTTTCTTTCTGATAGTTATTGGCGTATCTTTTCAAACTAACACTAGTGACACAATTTTTGGATTTCACTTCAATAGGCAACACGTCATTTTCTCGCTGAAGAATAAAATCAACTTCATTGCGTGAATCGTCTTTCCAATAACGAAGAGGCACCTCGTATTGATTCCGCAAGGCTTGAAGAATATAGTTTTCTGTTAAAGCACCTTTAAACTCTTCAAACAACCTATTTCCTTCACTAAATGCTGTTGGCGCCAATAAAGACAGTCTCCTAAGCAATCCAACGTCTGGTAGATATACTTTAAACGCACCAAGATCATCATAAGCAGAAAGTGGCAACCCTGGTTTTAAGCACCTATAGACTTTATGTACTAAACCAGAATCATAAAGCCACTGTAATGCATATTCATATTCTCTAGCTCTAGCTCCACTTTTCAATGTAGAGTAAAGGAATTTTTTATTTTCTCTAGCAAGCTGTGATGGTATACTATTCCACAATAATGAGATTTTTGGGAATTCGCTTGCATCAGGATATTTCGCGAAATCCCTTTCGTAAGCTCCAATAATTGCACTGAGAACTTGCTGTACTGCCTCAATATCTCTTCTTTTAGTCCAAGCACTAACGGATTCTGGCATACCACCAGTCACAAAAAACATTTTCAGTTTTTCGTATAGAGGATTAAAGAATGCATCAGGGATGGTTTCAATCGTTTCAATGCTTTCTAAATAAAGATACAGATTCTCATCTCCATTTGCCACTAAAAACTCTGAAAAAGTCATCGGATTAATATCGAGGAAGTCAACTTTTCCAACGGGAAAAGAAGCTGGCTTACTCAGTGCAACTCCAAGCAATGATCCGGCGCAAGCTACGTGAAACTGAGGAGCATTTTCACAGAAGTATTTTAATGTATTTAAAGCCTCGTTACACTCTTGAATCTCATCAAAAATAACAAGAGTAGTTTCTGGTTGTATTGTTTGTCCACTCGCCATGATGAGATTTTGTACAATTCGATCAACATCTTTTGTGATCTGAAAAAACTGCTTGTACTCTTTGTTTTCATCAAAATTGAAATAGGCAACATTCTCATATTCCTTGTTTCCAAACTCTCGGAGAAGCCATGTTTTGCCTACCTGTCTTATTCCGTTCAGAATTAATGGTTTGCGATATGTCGAATTCTTCCACGTATACAGTTTTTTCATGACAAATCTTTTCACTACATCACCTCATCACACAATATGCAAATAATATGTGATCTTTATCACGTTTTTTACATTATAACTGTGATTTCTGGTTTATCAAAGATTTCTAATGAAAAATGCAGGTGATTCATTTCCATTTGATAAGTAGTTCTCCATCTGTACCCTTCATAAAATGGTCCGATCGAAGTTTATTCTTCTCTTCTTCGCTTTTTTTCAAGGATGCATCCCAAAAAGCGGTGGTCACATTTTTAATCCATGAAGCAGTTTCTTCATCAATATCAGCACCAGTTAAAAGACCTGCATAGCTTCCTGTCATTTTTTCAATCCAAAGTAGATACTTGTCTCCTGGTTTTGCAAACTCGTAGGGTTCAGTCCGCCATTCAGATGGATTTGAGGTTCTTCGACTTGGATTGTTAGAACCAGCTGCTACAAGCATAGGTACATGAATATCTTCCCAGGATTTCTCAGTTAATCCTTGTCCTCGACCCTGGGGAGAAAGCTGCATCGTTGCCATGATTCTTTTATCAAGAAGATTTTCTTCTTTTTCAGATCCGAAGGCATCAAATCTTTTCATCCCTACTAGCATACTCGAAGCATACGCACCCACCAAGTGCCCTCCTACACCAATGCGATCAGCGTCTATTCTACCATCAATCTGGGGTACTGCTTGCTCAATACCATCCAAAGAATCCAGAACAAATGTTATGTCAGAAGCGCGATTTCTCCAGCTTTGTTCCATACTTAATGAGTCTGTGCTGTCCATTTGAATCACAATATATCCATTCAAAGACCAGTGTTTTACCAAAGCTTCAAAATTCTCCTTGCACCCTCGTATGCAATGAGA
>CAZOYI010000012.1:0-5570 GCA_964583965.1 uncultured Caldisericota bacterium | reverse complement strand
TCTGCTTTGCTCCTGCTAGACGATCTAGACGATCAGATATTGCTCATGATTCGGGTCACCCCTCTCCAATATCCAGCCTATCTTTGGTATCGAATTGCTTTTTTTACCATGATTCCAAGCTTTCTCTATATTCTACTCACCAGCGTTTTAATGAATTATCCCATCCCCCACTGGCCTGGATTTATACTGACAGCAGCTACGGCATCCTTGTTTGGCCCCATGTTTACATTGCTCATCTTATCTCTGGCACGCAACAAAATCGAAGGCATAGCCATGATGAAAGCCACCGGCATCTTTTTAATCGCTCCCGTAGCAGCATACTTCATTACCAGCTGGCACCGAAACTTGTTTTATATACTTCCCACCTATGCACCCCTTAAAACATTCTGGGCCTTATCTGAAGGTAACTTTGATAGTTGGGGCATCCTACTGGGAATACTCATCCTATTACTATGGATAAGCGCTCTATGGAAACTAGCCAGTAGAAAACTCCTTAATTTGTCGATCTAAAAAAAGACCCACTCCTTCTTTTACCACTATGAGTCAGATTTTCCAATTAGGAAACGGCCTGTTTCCTAATTGCCCTAGTGTCACGATATTCTTCTGATCCAGAGAATTAAAGACTATTCTCGCCAAAGATGATCATGTTTACCAGATTGAGTTAAAACTGAAAAAATGTAAGTTATGATTTGCAATATGTATTCAAATTATCTATCTTTTATAGGGAGATAAAAAGTGGGAGTACGTATGCAAAAAAATGTTTTAAATCGGTATTTTAGGATCTCTCTGGCTTTGCAAGGTAAGGGCTACCCTTCTTTGGAAACATTGGCAACTGACTGTGAAGTAAGTGTTCGAACAATTAAGCGATCTATACAGGTTTTGCGGGATGATTTCGATGCTCCAATTGAATACTCGCATCAATATGGAGGTTATTATCTCCAGCATGACTGGAGTTTTCAATTGCCCAACTTGTCTGAAAAAGAACTCATCCAACTCTTGATGGTTACCTCCACAGTAAAACAATTTCATGGTACACCCCTGGAAAGCACTTTCCAAAGCATTGAAAAAAAACTAAATGCTATTTTCTCCGACTATATCACATTACCATCCGAACACTACCACACCATCCTTTCTCTAAATCCCAACCCCGTCCAGATAAAAAAGGATATTCACAATAGTTTTTCAGTTTTGATGAAAGCTATTACTAATCAAAAAACCGTGTGGATCCATTACTATACAATGTCAAATCAAACTGAATCTGAGCGGGAAGTTGACCCTTACCACATATACAACAAAGATGGAATCTGGTATTTCTGCGGATTTTGCCACACAAGAAAAGAAATACGAGATTTTGCTTTGGACAGAATATTAAAGATTAAGATGTTGTGCAATTCATTCAAAAAACCTGAAGATTTCAATCCTCAAGATTATTGTAAAAGTTCGTTGCATATTCGCAAAGGTGAATCGTGTCAATGTGCTATATGGTTTGATTCAGTCGCAGCCCCTTACATACGCGAACGCAAATGGCACTGTTCACAAACCATTCAGGAACAACCTGATGGCAGTAACATTCTTGAACTCAATGCAAACCAACAAGAAATCAAAGAATGGGTTTTGCAGCACAGTTATCATGCAAAAGTGCTTAAGCCAATATCTTTACAGAAAGAAATCCAATCAGAAATTTCCAAAATGATGAATTTATACAAAAAAAATATTCCAGGGACATAATTTGGCCCTCCAGGGATGTATAGTTTTATTAAGAACAGGATAAGAAATCACCCCTCAGAGTTTTTGCTCAATTAAAGCAGGGCAAAACAAAGGAAGAATAAGTAATGACGTTAAAACAAAATGATCAGGTTTATTTTTGGGCTAAAACAACACAAGATAATAATTTAGGAATATCTGTTGAAAATCACATGCAGATTGTGGGAAGTATCGCTACAGAAATTGCAAAATTGTATCCTTCCATTCTGGAAAAGTACAGTATTAAGTCAGAACAAATTGGTTTCATTGCATCTTTGCACGATATCGGGAAAATATCACCAGGCTTTCAAAGAAAAAGTCAAAAATGGCTTGAAATACACAATCTGGTTAAAAGTGACCAAAATTACGATTGGAAGGCCACTACAGAGCCTAACCATAGCAAGGTAACACAAGATGTTTTATCTCAATTGCTTTTCAGTGATACCCATGAAAAAGAAACCTCATCCTTTATATCTATGTTATTAGGAGCTCATCACGGAAGAATAACTGAAACACCTAACATATGCGAAAGAGATAATCTCCATAGTGAAAGCATTAGCGGTATTGATTGGGAAGCGGAAAGAATAAAAGTTTATCATTCTCTTGTTAAAAGATTCAACACAACTCTTTCAAGACTAAATATAAACGATGATTCACCGCTGCTTTGGTGGATAGCTGGTATTGTTACAATATCTGATTGGATTGGTTCTGATGAAAACTACTTTCAAAATACGATGGATGACTGTTACGATAAAAACATAAACTCGGTACAAAAAGTTGTAGATCATATTGGGTTTAAGACCCCAGAAATCAAAAAAGACCTTTCTTTTACTGATATATTTCCTTTCTCTCCAAATGAATTGCAGATTAAAGCTGAACAAATTATTCAAGCTCCAGGTATTTATGTTATTGAAGCTCCTATGGGTATTGGGAAAACGGAGGCTGCATTTTGGGCATCATACAAACTTTTAGAAAAAGGTCTGGTAAATGGAATTTATTTCGCCCTTCCCACCCAAATCACCAGCAATAGAATACATCACCGAATGGATTCTTTTCTTGAGAAGATCTTATTCCACAAGAATCGCACAATGCTAATTCATAGTAACTCTTGGCTGCTAAATCTAGAAACAGAATTTAATCCAAGTAAAACTATTCCAGAGGATTACCAGTCTTCTTCTCTACACGGGTTTGGAGCTGATGCTCGATCTGGCTATGATTGGTTTGTTTCTTCGAAAAGATCCTTGATAGCCCCTTTTGGCGTAGGTACTGTTGACCAATCTCTTATGGGAGTTATTGGTGTAAAACATTTTTTTGTTCGAAGATTTGCACTTGCACAAAAAGTAGTCATTATTGATGAAGTTCACTCCTACGATATCTACACTGGATCATTGATTGATGAACTAGCTCAAGTATTAGTGTCGCTGCAATGTGTTGTAATAATACTATCAGCTACACTGTCAGGAAGAAGAAGAAACACAATATTGAAGATGGAGTCAGAAGACCTTCCCCTGAAAGAGCAAATTGAATTACCATATCCTATGATAACGCAAAAAAACATATCAGGTATAACATCTGCAACTCCAGTAGATACTACTACATCTAAAAATGTTTCAGTATGTTTTATGGATGATAGGTCAGCTCAATCTCTCTCTATCGATCTTGCAGAGAATAGAAAAGGACTAGTATTGTGGATCGCAGATACAGTGAAAAGTGCACAAAAGACGTATAAAAAGCTAAGAGATGCTAAAAATCAAAATCCAAATCTTGCATTTGACATCGGTTTGTTGCATTCTCGGTTTCCTTTTTGGAAAAGAGAAGAACTAGAGAATATTTGGATGGGAAAATTTGGTAAAGATCGAAAAATCAAAAATGGTGCAATTTTGGTGTCAACCCAAATTGTTGAACAATCTGTCGATTTAGATGCAGATCTGATCATTTCTGAGCTTGCACCTACAGACATGTTACTGCAGAGAATGGGTAGAATGTGGAGGCATACTCGCATAAACAGACCAATACCGAAACCAGAATTCATAATTTTAAAAGAGAAACACTCTATTGATCAATATTTGTCCATGTCATCAATGGATATAAAAAAATCAATTGGTGACAAAGGATATGTTTACAAACCATTCGTTTTATTACGAACCCTTTCACTTTGGAGGGATATACACAGTATTAATCTTCCGAAAGATATCCGTTATCTGATTGAACATACTTACAGTGAATTGGATGATATGCCCGAATCCTGGCAAGAGCTTTTTGATGAAATGTGGGTAAAAGATACAGTCTATCAAAGACAAGTAGATTCAGCTAAAAATCTATATACAGAGTTCCTCTCAGATCAAACCACTCAAAAAACACGTCTTTCAACTTATGAAACGATTCCACTCATGCTTTTTCAATCTTTGAAAAAGAAGGAAATGGTTTTTTTGGACAATACAAAAATGTGTATTGACGATAGAACAAACAAGTTAGATGTTTCCAGATCCATTCATAAAAATCTTGTCAACATCCCACTAAAAGGAGTTCATATCAAAGAAAATCATCTAGCAACTAGACTTATCGAAAAATATTTCTATGGACCTTTCGTTATAGGCATTGTAGATCCTTCTTCAGGACAAATTGAAATCATGAATGGGTCATCTGAAAAATCCATTCACTGGTCCGAAGAATACGGTATCCAATTAGAAGATGTAAAATCAGGAGGTTAGGAATGAATGTAGCTTTTGACCCATGGATTCCTGTAATTGATCATACAGGAAATCGCAAACATGTTAGTCTATTTGACATTTTTCAACATGGTAAGGAATATCGAGATTTGGTAGTCTATCCTCATGAAAGAGTTGCTTTAATGAGGTTATTAGTACTTACAACACATGCAGTCATGAATGGTCCAAACACTGTTGATGATTGGAGAAGAATACCCGACACTATTGCAGAATTTGCATATGATTACTTGAACAAATGGCGTGATTCTTTCGAGCTTCACCATGAAGAAAAACCGTGGCTTCAATCTATACACATATATTCCGATGAAACAAAAAAAAGAATACCAGATGAGAAATGGAATGTAGTGAATAAAATGTGTTTTTCAACTGGACAAAGTGCTAATTCAACAATGTTTGACCATAAAAGTATCGCCAATACAATCCAACCAACTACAGTTTCAGATTTAATCATTGCATTACTAACTTTTCAATGTTTTTCTTCCTCTGGTACAATTACACCTGTTATTTGGAATGACACAAAAACATCACGATACTCACAAGATTCTCTGTGTCTTACAGCTTCCATGCTTCATACTTTCATCAGAATGAACAATTTGTTAGAAACAATTCAACTAAACACACCAAACTTTGAGTTTATACAAAGAATTTACCATAAATATGAAATTGGCAGACCTGTTTGGGAACAATATCCATCTTCTAAGGATGACAAAAATGCCATTGTAAATGCTACCGAAACATATTTAGGAAGACTCGTCCCAATCAAGAGATTGATTTGGATACACCCCAATCATGAAAATATTTTACTGGGAGATGGACCAGATTATCCCGTATATTCCGATGGATTTCCTACTGAACCCACAGCATCTTTATTGTTATACAAAAATGGAAAGAAAGAAGAAAAAAAATTAGTATCCTATAATTCTTCTAGAGCAGTATGGAGACAATTATCATCAATACTCATCAAAAGAAATGCAAACGGTTTTGGTGGACCATTAGCGTTGAACAATATCGACAATCTAACACAGAAAACATATGAAATTCAAATTGTAGCTGTTTCAAGATCCCAGGCAAACATTCTGGATATCAGTGAATCTTTAT
>CAZOYI010000011.1:0-6599 GCA_964583965.1 uncultured Caldisericota bacterium | reverse complement strand
TCGGTAAGAATGGTAAAAATATCAATGCTATCAGACTTTTGATCCGTGCTGCCGCAGCAAAAACCGGAAAGAATGCCATCATTAATCCTGTAAGAGATTAATGGTGAGCAACATCACAGTCCCGCGCAAGATTACCATTAAAGCCATTGTTACTGCTAGTTTCAAAGCAAGCTTCAAAGCACAGCTTGAATCTCTACGTAAAGAAATGGCAGATCATGTTGACAAGATCAAAACCGAAGAAAGCAGACTTCTACTCAACGTAGGAGGAGCGTTTAGTCAAAATGAACTAAACTCTACTAGATCAAAATTGACTTATGATCGTCAGCAACAAGAAGCGGGGATGAAAGAGATTGATGAAAAACTGAAGGAAGTGGAAACCCTCAAAGAAGGGTCCATTTATCCCTATACTCAGTTAGACAGTTTTGTTGACATTCAAGAAGGTGACAATCTTTTTGAAAAATTAAGCCCTGGTGAAATTACTATTCGCGATGGAATCATCATTTCCATTAAAGAATAACGAAACACACCTGTGTGAATACAAGGCTACAGTATGTAACTACTTTCCCTGGAATTCTTGAAGCTTATTTCGGATACAGTCTTCCAGGGAGAGCAGTTCAAAAAGGCTTGATCTCGTACCAAACTATTAATATTCGCGACTTCACGCAAGACCTTCATCGTACAACGGATGATTCTCCTTTTGGTGGTGGACCAGGAATGGTCATGAAGCTCGAGCCCATTGTCAAAGCAATACATCAGTACCACACCCCAGAAACTCTCGTTGTCCTTCCTACACCAAAAGGACAGCTTCTTACTCAAGAACTGGTACACCACATCAGCTCTTTCCAAGATATCTTGTTTTTATGTGGTCATTACGAAGGTATCGATGATCGGGTATTTCAATATGTTGATATGCCCATATCCATCGGAGATTATGTGCTTGGTGGTGGTGAGATCTCTTCTATCGTGATTACAGATGCAGTAATTCGTTTTGTACAGGGAGTTGTGGGTAATCAAGAATCTACTCAAAAAGAAAGTTTTGAACACAAGCATCGTTTAGAGTACCCCACCTTCACAAGGCCTGCTGACTTTGAAGATTTCTCTGTCCCTTCGGTACTTCTTTCAGGCCATCACAAAAATATTGAGGAATGGAGAAAGCTAGAATCTCTCCGTTGGACGCTTTTACTAAAGCCCGAGTTGATACAATCAGATTCTTTATCCAAAAATGATGTCAAACGATTACGAAAAATTCAAGCTGAAATGAATCATACGATTGAACAATTGCTAAAAAACAATGGATAAAACTTTCCCCTTATATGTCTCATTGGTTCATTATCCAGTACTTGATAAAAATGGTGCAACCGTCACAACATCGGTCACTCTTTTCGATATCCACGATATTGCTCGCTCTTGTGTAACCTTCGGAGTTTCAGCATTCTATATCATCAATCACGCTCCGAAACAACAAGAAGTTGTACAACGCGTCATTAATTTTTGGAATACAGGATTTGGTAAAGAATACAATGCAAATCGAAAAGAAGCCCTTGATATTGTCCGAACCACAAATTATTGGGAAGAATCTAAAGATGCAATTGAAAGGGAAACGGGACAAAAACCCATTGTAGTTGGCACTTCAGCTCATAGACATCAAAGCAAGATGATAACTAATGAACAAGCACAGAAAGCAATGCTGAAGAAACCAGTTCTACTCCTGTTTGGCACTGGATGGGGATTGAGTCCTGACATAGTGCAATCAGTGGAATACATGCTCCAACCGATACAAGGACCTTCACATTACAACCATTTGTCCGTTCGTTCAGCAGTAGCAATTCTTCTGCATACATTAACCAATGACTTCTCTGTGAATAACGAGAAGATTTAATTCTGATCTCCAAAAAACATCCCCCCGCCTGAACTAGCATCTTGATTCTTTTCAAAGTATCTTTGATAAATCATGAATGCTAGAATCCCTAATACAAGAATAAAAATGATGATCACAAATGTAGTATTTACCGCATCAGAAGGCAAAGTTTTTCCACGCTGAAGAAGAAGAACATCATTAACTTCCAGTTCAGTCTCGCCTCCATGATCTTCCCTTGCAGAATGGTAAACACCTTTCAATAAAAGAGTGTCACCTTGAATCTTATACCTTCCTAAGAATTTTATATCCTCAGCAAAACTAGAAGGCATATAACAGCCCAAAGAATTTCCATCTTCGTCCATGACATTCAACCAGCAGAAATCCCCTCTGTGCATAATCTGCCCAATAGCTTCCCCATGAAATAGGATTTCTTTTTCATCATATACAGATGGAAAAGTGATTAATTCCGCCACTCTCGGATTTTCAAGATGTGACAAATCTTCTACAGTAAGGTAGTCTCGCAGGAATAACTCAGTATTCTTTTCAATCTGTTCATCGGTCATCCTTGCTTGTAAATATTGATCATTGAGTTTTTCTAAGTATTTCTCTAAAGATCCCTTTATCCAGTCTTGCTTAGCAAAAACACTTATCGGTATTGCAAAAAAAAGAATACTTAAAAAAATAACTACTGCTAAACGGAATCTCTTCATAGTGCTTTGCTTTCTTTGTTTTTTCGATGAAGAATACCATTGACAATATATGAAATCAATACAATGACAGCTGTAAACTCTAATCGACCAAGATACATATTGATAATATATGCTATTTTCATGTTGAAGGGCATTGTAGAAGAAGTAATACCACAGCTTAACCCTACATTGGCAGTCGCAGAAACAGATTCAAAAAAAGAATCTACTAACGGATATCCGTTTAACACACCAACTACTGCACCAAAAAGATGGATAAACATATACAAAGCAATAATATTCATAGTAGTTTTAATGGTCTTCACATTCAATATTCGATCGGCCAAATGACGATACTTAGAAACATATACGCTAGTACGCGGAATCAAGAATTGTTGAATATCAGAAAGGATAGATTTAAACACAATACCAATACGAATAGCTTTAAAACCTCCAGCCGTTGAAGCCGACCAACCGCCAAACAGCATTACTAAGATGACTGCAATAAGCCCTACATCTCCCCATTGTGTTAAAAATTGCGTAGCATAAATAGTCATTTGACCAGTTCCTGAATGACCTGATAAAAGAATAAAAAAACCTTTTCGTACTAGGGGTAGAAAAGAGGAATAGATTTGATCCTTTAACAGTCCGGCTGTCAACAAAATGCTAGTTATGGTTAAAGTGATAATGAAAGATCGGGTTTCAATATCTTTTAGCAACTCACGGCTGTCTTTAAACCATACGTAATAATGCAAACCAAAATTCATAGACCCCAAGATAAAAAAGATCATACAGGCAAACTCGTACAAAAAACTATGGTAGTACATGGTATTCATCATTTGGGGTGCAAAACCACCTGTACTCCATGAAGACATGAATATACAAAAACCATGAAATAGTGACCAGCCGGGTTCCAAACCTATAAACAAACCAATAAGAAAATAGATACAAAGACCAACAAACATAAAGAAAAAACTAATAAACCAGATTGCTTTTCCAGTATCCTTAACATTAGGAATCAATTTTTCTTCTTTGCCCTCTCCTACCAAAGCCTGAAACCCAACTGCTGCAGGTGGAACAAACGATAATGCTACCAGGATAACACCTTGACCACCAATGAATGTCAAAACATGTCTCCATATATTTAAACTAATTGGAATATGGTCTACATTTTGAATCAATGTTAAGCCGGTGGTTGTAATTCCGCTCATTGTATCAAAGCAAGCATCAACGTAAGAGTTAAAAAAACCACTCCAATAGTAAGGTAAAGCTGCAATAAGCATAACAATTAACCAAGAAAGAGCCGTTGCACTCATTCCATGAACCCACTGTGTATTTGTGTTGTATCGAAATGTATTCCGCAATAAAAGCCCAATGGATACACAAATCATAAAACCCAATGCAAAATCAACGAGTGTTTTGTATTCTCCGAAAAAGATTGATACAATAATGGGAACCACCATGGTGAAACCATAGAAATAGGTAAAAGTACCCGTAAGGTGCAAAATTGCGTGCCAATCCTTCGAACTAACTTGTATTCTCATGGCTTCATCAAGACGTAAAGAACATAAATGATACCAAGATTGAGCAGGATTAGCCCAATAGCAAAAGCGAACTCTTCCAGTACATGTAGTAAGTTTTTGCCTGTCATTCTTATCATATTGTATCAGTATAGAACTTAAGATGGTTTTTGGTATATTCAAGAAATATTTTTTTTACACGAGGTGAAAGCATGATTGATCAAATTTGTAGCGAGATTTCCCAATGGGAGTTTTCTCGAACAGAAGAAGTACTGCAGCGTATTCATCAATGCCTGCAAAATGCAATGATATACTACAATAGCTTTACCGATTACTTCATTTCGGATTTTTTACAAGGAAAGGAAAGAGAAGCTAAGTCTTTCTTCCTCTTTTCTGACTCTCATTTAATTACTTTTCCTAAATTTTTTGATCAAGACCTTATGCAAATACTACCTTTGCAAAAACAAGTCCAATATATAGAGATCAAGAAAAAATCATTCGATGATCCAACACAAGCAACATTAAAATCTCGATACCTAGTAAATGCAACCTTTTTACAGCATCAATCCATCGAGTTGAAATCATCCGGTAACAATTGCACAAAAGCATTTACTATAGTGCAGAAGCATCTGATTCCGAACCTTCTTGTATAACATAGGTACTCTTTTGCCCATCAAGAAGAAAGCATAGGGAATGCGGTGTTAAAACTCTTTAAAAAGGTATTCAACTGCTTGTAAAACCAAATTTCCAAACTCCACTTCCAATCATCGAGTATAGTTTGGAGTCTTTTTTTTACAAGAAGATAAATCTCTTCCATCAATGTTTTTTCGTTTACCTCTGGTGGATACACAAAAAGTAAATCAATGGGTTTCTGCGCAAATTGATCGCTGGAGAGTTCATGTATGTTGTCCTTCAAGGGTGTATAAATCAGAAACTTTAGGTTTTGCGTATCCTGAATGACCCCTACAACTGCATAAACCTGGTCAGAATCCACTTGAAATACTACAGGTTGTTGGTTCATCAAAAACGGTGTCACAGTGTTTTTTAGTTCTATCTCTGATAATGTGCTACGCTGTTGTTCTACCAATAGACCATGCTTTTCAAGATAATGATGCAAGTAAACATCACCAGAATGATATGCTCCCTGAGCACCATTTGTAAAGGTTTCTCCAGATGGTAAGGAATATGTATTGATGAGATAGGTTGAAAATGGATGAATTCCTTTTTTTGTAGAAACAGCTTCGATAGGCAATAACTTATAGTACGACAGAAGCACAACTGCCACACATGATATTGGAGCAACTGGAGACTGATACTCCTTAGGAATATCTTGTTCCAATGAAATAGGAAAAATATTTTCCTCATCAATCCGGATTTCGAAAGAATTGTTATCAGAACCATAGGAAAAAGGAGTCCAAAGAAAAAAAAAGACTAAACAAGCACAAACACTCATAAGATAACTGTTCGTAGAAGAAAATCTTGTTTTATTCATGCTTTATCCCTGTTTTTCTTGCAGCAACCTAACAATCTCGTTTCCGAACTTTTTCGCAGCAGCAGGACCATTGGCAGTAACAATATTGTCTTGTACGATAACGTTTTTGTCCTTAAAGATTGCCCCTGTATGGATGAATTCTTTTTTTGCAGATTCATAGATTGTACCCTTTACGCCCTTCATCAGACCGCATTTTCCTAGCGTTAAAGGTGCAAGACAAATAGCAGCAACAATTTTTTTATCATTGTTCATCTCGATGGCAATTTCGTGGGCTTTTGGATGATCCCAGTATTCAGTAGATCCTGCGCCACCGACAAACACAACCGCATCGTATTCACTGGGCTGAACGTCCTGTAGAAGCATATCTGCTTTAATTTTCATCGAAAGCATGCCTGAAATCACCTTTTTTGTAGTAGAGGCAATGGTTACAGAATAGCCTGCTTTTTTAAAGATATCAAGAGGATGCTGATATTCCTCATCCCGAAAGTTTTTACTGGCAACAATCATGAGAATTTTATTGGTTTTCATGTTACACCCTTTCTTTTCATAATTTACTTGTAGTATAGCATTTGTCTCTTTCAAGAAAAAGAAAACCTCTATAGTAAAAAGTTTCCATGATACTATAATAGAATTGTACGTTGTATTACTAGTTTCCCTGGAGGAATGAATGAACAATCTAACCAAGCATCGGTTTTTTCTGAAATCCAAACTGAATTGGATGGAAAAGAAAAGAATAAAAACCGATCAAGAACAGAGATTTCCTAGACCCGATCTTTTCAAACCTTATGAAAAGAAGGGATCTACTTTCGTATATCTCCCTATTCCAGAAAAAACAGTTGTTAAGAAACAAGATTTTTTCCAAATCCTTTTAGATCGTCGTAGTCACCGCAATTTCACAGCTGAATCAATAACTCTTGATGAACTTGCCTGGCTCCTGTACGCAACACAAGGCATTAAAGAAATTGGCCCGAAACAAGCATTTTCACTTCGTACAGTACCATCTGGGGGCGCAAGACACTCATTGGTAACATACGTAGCTATAT
>CAZOYI010000010.1:0-2122 GCA_964583965.1 uncultured Caldisericota bacterium | reverse complement strand
ATACGTATTGACAACTTACACAATAAAGATTTTCCATCTATCGTCCAGTCTTTTAGGACAATCGTATCCACCAGTTGGGTGTTGCCTTCGAACATGGGGTGGTCGTAGTGGTCGGTGAATTCAAATCCCCATCGTACAAGGCAAATAAGTCTCCCTGTGATAAACACTTGTCAATCATATCTTCCTGCTCATCAGCTCTAGTAGAAGTAGGTCCAGAAACTGCTTTTTGTTTTCTGTAATGTGCTTGATCGTTACCATGTCCCTGTTTTCTATCCTTGATATACTTGATCTCTACTCAATGCTGAAGAAATTACAGTTTATCTTTAGTAAAAAACCTATAATATGACCAACTGTCTATCGTCTATATTAACTGTGTATACGAATTGAAGTACTAAGGTGCTTTGGTGAATTTTTTGGCAAACAGAAACAAATCTTGCACATCGATCGTGTTGTCTTGATTAAAATCAGATGTATGCATAAAAGCTTCTTCACCCGCATGTGTACCAAAGCTTCGTTCAAAGATTTCAAAATCCTGCATATTAATCTCACCGTCAATGTTTAAATCTTCTTTGTGGTGAATGACATTCCATTGTATTTCAACATTGCAAGATCCTCCATTGGATGCAATGTACAAAATTGAGTTAAACTCACCAATACTCAGATTGTTTGTATCAACTGTAATCCGAAATTCTTCTTGACCTTGTGGATGAATCATAAAATCGACTTCATTAATTTGGATTGCCGAATCCATGGTCTTCAGACTTCCTTTAAGAGTGTCATTTCCAGTATTTTGGATTACAATCTGAGCGGTCATTCCTTTTCGTAAGTATATATTACCAAATTGTATTGACGTTGGTATTACTACCATTTCGGGTGAAGCAACTGCATCATTTGTGATGTACTGGATCAATAGATCGTATTTTCCTCCATGAAAAGAACTTTCTTTGGTTGCCATATCACTTGAGTTTGTATTTGCTAAACTATATATACCATTTTCGTCTACAACAAGAGATCTGCTGATATTCTCCCGATCTCCTCCGATATACATTGTCCATTCAATATGATTTTCTGGGAGTTTCTCAGTTACAACCTTAGCGATAAGGATATGTTTATTCTCCCCGGTTAGAGTATTAATTGCAGAGGAAATATTCGGTGAATTTGTCGTTCCTGCAATATATACACAATCAAGGTAGGTGAATATGCATCCAGCAAAATCATCTTTTTCACCACCTAAGAACAAGCACACTTGGAAATCACCTGTTTTTGACATTGTAGCAACGAAGATATCTTTTTTTCCATGGTTAGTATTGATGTTTGAAGGTAAATGATGTGATTCGGTGGTTCCAAGTATATATAACCTATCATCATAATAGGATATTGAGTTAATTTCGTCATGAAGGTCCCCTCCAAGATATTGAAACCATTCCATTTTTCCAGAACTTGATATTCTAGCAGCGAAACCGTCCCCTTTTCCGGAGTAGTCACTTTTCGAATGTTGAACATCAGAAGAAAAAGTAATACCCGAAATATAGGCACCAAAAGAATTCGCCTCAATAACCATTGTTTGGTCACAATCATTACCGCCGACATAAAGAGACCAATAGAATGTTCCGGTAGTAGAAATCTTCATTACAAAAGAATCAGATTCACCTCCAAAATAGGAATTCTTAGAATTGGGCATATCCTGCGAATTTGTATATCCTCCGATATATAGTTCAGACATATTCCCGAAAGAAATACTGGAAGCATATTCATAATTGTTCCCTCCAAAGCAATATGACTGCAAGAGAATTCCAGATTCTTTTTGAAAAATAGCTACAAAAATATTGTATCCTTTTGGTCCACCAGAAGCCCTCTTTTTGGGTAGATTACTTGAATCAGTAGTACCTGTTATAAAAATGTAATCTTTGTTTACTACTAACCCCGACCCAACGTCTTCTTTGCTACCACCAAAATAACAAATCCAAGCAATTTTATTCTCTTTTGTTATCCGCACAATAAGTGCATCGCAGTTCCCAGCATACGAGTATTCTGAAGATATTATATTGTTAGAATTTGTATCTCCAATTATGTACATACCTGTATTGTCTACTACCAGATCATTTCCTGTATCTGTCATGGA
>CAZOYI010000009.1:0-1708 GCA_964583965.1 uncultured Caldisericota bacterium | reverse complement strand
CTCTGTGGTGGAAGAAGAATTTTCAAATACTCGCAATTTAAAACATCTTGTCGTCATCATATCCGATGCTCTTCGGTACGAAGCTGGCCAGCAGCTTTGTGAAGAATGCATGCAACTAAACAAAATCAAAGCGTCCATCACGCCCCTTGTTTCCCAGCTTCCCAGTTATACACAACTGGGCATGGCAGCTCTTCTCCCTGAAGGAGAATTGGAAATGGATTCCAAAGGCAATATTCTACTAGACAACCAGCCTACCTCGGGTATCGAAAATCGAAAACTGCACCTGCAAAAAGTAGATGGAGTAGCCATTCATGCAGAAGAATTTCTTGGCTTTTCTACCCAAGAGCGGAAAAGCTTTCTGGGCAAACACCGCATTGTATATATTTACCAAAACATTATTGACGCCCAAGGCCACAAACGTGAAAGTGAATCTAGAACATTCCAGGCAGTTCAGCACGCAATTGAAGAAATTGTAAACATAGTGACCAGGTTGACCTCAGCAGGACGAAACAACATCATTGTCACCTCCGATCATGGGTTTTTGTATCAACAAAACGAACTCACTGGTGCAGATTTTAATACCGAAACTCCTTCCGATCCCTCCATTTTCTATAAAGATCGTCGCTTTGTTCTTGCCACCTCCCTTCCCGAGTCTTCCTCTTTCATTCGCTTTACCGGTGATCAGCTAGGCCTAAAAGGGTCTTTTGAAGCTGCCTTCCCCAAATCCATCACTCGCTTTCGATTGCAAGGTTCGTGCAGTCGGTTTGTCCATGGTGGAACTTCATTGCAAGAAATTGTCATTCCCGTTGTAAAAATCAACTACAATACCAAACGAGAAGGACCAGCCGATGTAGAATTCAACATGGATACCAGCACTTCTACCATTATTTCTACCTCCACTCTGTCCCTTACCTTCAGCCAAATGGAAGCCATTGATTCTACTCTGCGGCCTGTACAAATCAAAGTAGAAATCCATGCCAAAAATGGCGACTGTATTTCCGATTCCAGAGAAATTGTGTTTGATAGTGAGTCCGAGCAATTTAACCAAAGGCGAAAAACCATCACCCTAACTCTTTCTTCTGCTGCAGACCAGCATAACAATGAGCCGGTGTATGTGGTGATCTTGAAACAAGTACGCAATGCAAGCATATACGCCGAAGAAAAACGCATTGAATATACATTGAAACGTACCTTCACCCAGGATTTTTAAAAGGAGGATACAATGAACAAACTCGATGAAAAAATGAATGACATCTTCGTGGGAAAAGTTGTTCCCAAGGGACTGGTTTTCACCCTGAAAGGAAACGAGGTGGTTCCAACCTATGTGTTGGAATATCTTTTAGGGCAATATTGTGCCACTAACGATGAAACATCCCGAAATGAAGGAATCAACCGAGTGAAAGAAATTCTTCGAGATCATTATGTCCACCGCCAGGAAGGTGGCTTGGTACGCTCCTTGATCAAAGAAAAAGGCCGGCACAAAGTCATTGACAAAGTAAATGTTTCCCTGAACGAAAAAGACGACTGCTACGAAGGAAAGTTTTCCAATTTAGGGATCAGCAAAGTTGTGTTTGATTCACACACCGTTAAGAAGAATAAAAAAATATTAGTCAGTGATATATGGTCCATTGTGGATCTAGAATACGAATATTCAGAGAATAAAAATGTATCCCCCTGGATTCTGAAAAACTTTCGCCCCATTCAGCTT
>CAZOYI010000008.1:0-2064 GCA_964583965.1 uncultured Caldisericota bacterium | reverse complement strand
ATGAATAGAGGAAGACCTTATTATGCTTCGAGATTTGGAAGGTAAGTAGTGCGCCATGAACAAAAGCAATGCTACCTGCTCATCGGTAAACCGATAGGGTTGAAATTGTGTTTTGACAACGGGGAAAAGAGTACAATCCGGAACCATGATTTCTGGATGAAATCTGGAAGCATAGAGCAAGAATTTTCGAACTGTCAGAAAGCATCGTCTTCGCGTCGTCTTAGATTTGTTGGTTAAGGTGGATAGCCAAGACCACAATAGATCCATGATACAATCAGCTGCATTCTTTGTATTGGCTGGGGTTGTTTCATGCGAGAACAGAAAATTATCCCATTGGTGCAGAACAATACCTTCCCCAATGTATTTTTTCCCCAGCGATCGATGAAGCAATAAGTAACTCTGCAACTCTTTTTGGAAGGAGCTTTGGAAGTCTTGATTTGATTTGCATCGTGTTTTCATTTCCGTTGGTTTTTTACTGTTTAATACAAAGGCCGCACGGTCCAATAAAAACGGGATCAAATCGTCAATGCCTTTATTGGTTATCAAGTGGAAAGACAACAATTCTTTTGCTCTCTCATTGGAAAGAGAGGGAATTGGTAGAACCATTTTGCGAAGCTGATGGCATTGCACTCGTAGATACACAGAAGTGCTTTCCAAGTCCAGGTGTCCAAACAGATCGCCAATCATTTTAGAAGATTGTCCTTGTTCTAGCAGATAGGTGGCTAAAGAATGGCGAAGACAGTGACTTCCTTGAAGGGGAATAGGCAAGCCACTTTTTTCCGACCAATACTGAAAAATGTCATGAATAGCAGTTGGTTTTAAAATACCATAGGGCGCGCGATTGCGCAAAAAAACTTCTCGATAGGCAATATGATTGGGTCTTCCTATTTGGATGTATCTCCCGATTGCCTCGATAGCCTCCTCTGTGAGAGGAAGATAGAGGATGTTGCCGGTTTTTCTTTGTGTAATTAACAGAACCTTTTGTTTCCATTGAATGTTTTCCAGTTTCAAGGCTACGATTTCACATGCTCTCAGCCCATAATGAGCCGCTAGGTAGAGGATCGCATAATCCCTGCAACCTTTGGGCGTAGTACGATGAATGGAAGCTAACAAAGCAAGGACGATTTGTCGAGGTAATACTTTTGGTACGTTTTCCAGTCGGTAGGTTCTTGGGGATTCTATCTGTCGAAATAGTGGTTCTTGTAGTAAGTTTTCTTTGAATAAATACCGCAAAAAAGAACGTAGATAGGCAACAATGTGTTGTAGTGAATATCGATTGGTAGTTTTGCTACAATCCTGAATAAATTCATCAATTACCGAAAGGTTGATATTGGTTGTATCTACTAAAGAAACGTCTTTCTGGAGGTAGTGCAGAAAACGCTGGACATAACGAAGATGGGAGTTGATCGTAGAGGCTGAAAATCCTTTTTGATGTGCTAAATATATACGATATTTCTCTATCAACTTCTCCATAGGAGAGGTAGCAGTTGGAAGGAGCAGTGGTTTGATGAACTTATTTTTAAGTAAAAATTTCTTAAACTGCTGGATCGTTCCTCCCAAGTGGTTGTCTTGCTTATGTATCAGAAACCACCAATGATCGAACATCTGTACATCCAAATCATGGATGGATAGAATTTTGTTAGTCGAAAGCCATTGTTCAATACGTCTGATATGCTTTATCTTTACTTTTACTGTACTTTTTGCATATCCTGATGTTAGAAGAAAGTTAGTAAAATCATCTGCAATTTTCCCCGTGATGGGTAGATTGATGTAATAATGGAAAGCTCTTGGTAATAGTTCTTCAATCATCGCGGTCCTCCTTGGAGATTTTAGGAGGAGTTATACCACATAATGATATTATGTTAAGATATGGAAGATGATTGATTGATATTGACGGATGTAAAAATAAGTACTTAACATAAACAACAACTTAACATTAATCCAATTATGTGAAGATTCACATAATTGGATGAGCTGGGGTATGTCCAATTATCAGAAGTGACTACGCAGTTGATGTTTCAAGTAATATCAGATCGATACGAACAAGGTTCCATCGCTTTAAGT
>CAZOYI010000007.1:0-1847 GCA_964583965.1 uncultured Caldisericota bacterium | reverse complement strand
ACACTGATGTACGAGTACAACCGAAACTGATCATGGCATTTAACACAGAGGGAGAAAAACTTTGGGAGCGTACAGAAGAGAAACCTGGATTGTTTGATATCCAGTATTCCGTAGCGCCCAATGGAAATATTGTCTATTCTTTTAATGTTGATTCGTATAGAGTTGATTCTGACCAAAGCATTCCAGAGTCAGAACACCATGTCCTTACCTGTGTATCGAAAGATGGATCTGTTTTATGGAACCATTCCTTTGAACATGCTATTCATACTCCCGTAACCTTTGATTCAAAAGGAAATTTGTATGTGGGTACTGTTTCTCCCAAGAATAACGATAGTATTTACTCCTTTTCTTCTGACGGCCAGATTCGATGGGAACTCAAAAATATTGATACAGCTTATAGCTATAAATACAACCTTGTCGGATCTCCCGGTTCCAACCTCTATTTCACAACAGAAAACCAAAGCCTCCTGTTTTGTATTGGTGAATCATAGAAATCAATGATCTATTCAGAAATGAGAACGGGGAGTAGTGGAAACAACTCCCCGTATTTACAAATATGTCGAGTAGTAGTCGACAAAATTGTACAAAATTTGTCGATTAGCAATTGACAAATTTGGGTATTCTTGTAATACTACCTATATGATGTACCCAAGAACTATTTTTGCTGAAATTAAAGCTGTACTAGATGATCCAGAAATTATTGTTATAACTGGTATGCGCCGAGTTGGGAAGACCACTCTTTTAAATGAAATCTATAGGTCTGTTCCATCTCCAAATAAAGTGTTGTTGGATTTAGAAAATCCCCTTTATCAAATGCTCTTCCAGGAAACAAATTACGATCAGATCATCCAAAACCTTTCATCACTGGGATTACATACTGATGAAAAAATGACGGTTCTGTTAGATGAGATACAAACTATCCCATGGATTGTAAAACCCATGAAATACTTATATGATCACTATGGTGTAAAGTTTATCGTTACAGGCTCTAGCAGTTTTTACATCCGCAATATGTTTCCAGAAAGTTTGGCTGGGCGAAAATACATTTTTCAAATGTTTCCATTGTCTTTTCAAGAATTTGTTGGTTTTCGTGGGAAATCCTTCCATTCTTATTCTTCATGGGCTGAGAAAGATCGATTCAAGAATCAGTTCCAAACTGAACAGTGGAAACCTTTGTATACAGAGTATCTTCAATACGGAGCATTTCCGCAGGTTGCACTTGCCACCAATATTACTGCTAAAAAACGATCTCTTCAAGACATATTTACCTCCTATTTTGAGAAAGAAGTGAAACAATTGTCAGATTTTCGAAACATCCAGAAATTTCAAGATCTTTTACTTCTTCTTATGCGAAGGGTAAGTTCGAAACTGGATATTACAAAACTTTCTCAGGAATGTGGACTAAGTCGAGATACAGTATATAGCTATTTGTCTTTTTTGGAGAAGACTTATTTTATGCAGTTTTTAAGACCATTTACGAGAAATATTGATCGAGAAATTAGTGGAGCAAGAAAAGGTTACTGTGCTGATCACGGATTATTACAGAGCTTCTCCTCCTATCCCACAGGTTCTGTTTTGGAGAATGCTGTTTTAACTCAAATCAGAACTAACGTAAAGTCAATTCAGTATTATCAAAAAAGAAATGGCAAAGAAATTGATTTCATTGTTGATCAAGAAATTGCATTAGAAGTGAAGGAAACCGGAACAAAAGAAGATTTGTACGCTGTCGAAAAACTTGCCATTTCTCTTGGATTGAAGGAGTGGTACATCGTTACTCGCAATTACATTGATTACCCTGGTTTTATCCCTGCGTATATGGTGTAATACTGCACTTTACTTTAGTGCAA
>CAZOYI010000006.1:0-9444 GCA_964583965.1 uncultured Caldisericota bacterium | reverse complement strand
ACGTTTAGTCAGGGAGTAAAATCCTTCAATCAAGTTGTCATGATGAACCAAAAAGAAAATCCCGTGGATTGGTTTTTTGCCATGATGGGTCTTATGGATAGCGAAGGAAACCACAAACCTTCGTATTATACGTACAAGCTACTCATTGAAAACCTTCGCGGGTGCAACCATATCGAGAAACTTTCTGAAGAAGAGATGGAGGGGTCGTCTGTTTCGCATGTGTATGCTGTTCATTTTACTGATGATCGACCTACTTTGTACATTGCTTGGTCATCTGGTGAAGATAAACGCATTGATTTGACACATTGCTTGCCTTCCATTGCAAAAGTGACCCACATTCTAACTCAGCGAGGCTTCACTGATCTTGATGCCCATAGCGAATGCGTATCTTCTCATTCCATTCCACTCACCAACACCCCCATTATCATCGAAGAGTGGTAAAACCCTACTTTGGATAGTTGAGGATAAAGAAGAAGATTAGAAATGATCAAATTATGTGAAAAAACTACACTTGTGTGAACAAATTTAGATAAATATTTACACTTGTGTGAAAATATTGGTATACTTTTACAATGATACCATGAAAATACTAAAGCGTAGTATAATGACTTTGATGGAAGAATGGTTGTTTCGAAATAAGGTACTCATATTGTATGGAGCTAGACAAGTGGGTAAAACTACTTTGGCTAAATCCATATTAGCTAAATACCAGAGTGAAACCGGGTATTTTAATTGCGAATTACTCACTGTGCGTCAATTGTTTGAACGCCAGGATTTGACCGAGATGAAACAAGCATTTTCCGGTCATCGCATATTGGTTTTTGATGAAGCGCAACATATCCATCAAATAGGTTGGATTCTTAAGATGCTTCACGATAGCTATCCTGAAATGCAGATTATTGCTACAGGTTCGTCCAGCTTTTCTTTGTCTTCTCAGTTACAAGAACCTCTCACTGGGAGAGCGCTGGAGTTTATGCTGTACCCTTTTTCTTACTCTGAGTTAAAGCAGATTTATTCTCCTCTTGACTTAAAACAAGCTGTTTATACGTTTTTACGATTTGGACAATATCCAGAGATGATCAATAAATCAGAAAAAGATCGAATTACTTTGCTACACAATTTAACCTCAAAATATTTGTTTAAGGATATCTTTGAATTTGAGAATCTTAAACGACCAGAGGTTTTGCTTAGACTCTTACAGGCACTGGCTTTGCAGATTGGAAGTGAAGTTTCATTTCATGAATTGTCTAATCATTTATCTGTGCATGTGTCTACAGTCCGTCGGTATATAGAGCTTTTAGAAAAAGCTTTTGTCATATATCGTCTTAAACCATTGAGTAGAAATCTCAGAATTGAAATCAATACAAAAGAAAAATGCTTTTTTTACGATCTTGGAATTAGAAACGCTTTGATTAACAACTTTAACCCTATGGAACTTCGTGATGATGTAGGAGCTATATGGGAGAATTTCTGCTTGGTTGAGCGTTTGAAATTTTTACAAACCCAAAGCGTGTTTCCTCAGAACTATTTCTGGCGCACTCACTCTCAAAAAGAGATTGATTATGTGGAAGAGCGAAATGGAGTGTTTCATGCTTATGAGTTTAAATGGAACCCAAAGTCGAAACAAAAAAACCATGCATTATTTGAACAACATTATCATAGCAGTGTTCAAATAATAACTCCCTTAAACCTGAATTCTTTCATATCAACATAGTGCCGAAATCCTGAAAAACAATATTTATTTGAGATTGTTATACTTCATGTCTTCATCTAAAGTTTACTTGACGCAAAACAGTAGGCTTTGGTATTTCGATGTTGTGAAGATGGAACCTACTGGGCTAAGAGTGACTGGGAATTTGCGCAAGAATTTCCATATTATGTAGTCGTGGATTATACACATAATATGTGAGTCACAAAAATGGTGTAAAATTTAAATATTCAATAGCAGGTTTGTAAGAGAAGGTCATTTGGTGGGCTTGATAAGCAATGGAGATCTCTGAACGGGAATAACAAAGTTTCCAGAAGAGCTGGGAGTGTGCGTTTGAGTACGAAACATAGAGTGAAAATCCTTATCTTCTAGACTACTTGCAGTGAATGCATTGGGTACCATCTCGGTTGTGGTGATGGAGGTAACATCTGAATAATCTTCAAGCTGAAGTGTGATATCCAAGGGTTTTGTGAATATATTGGGATTGTCATTTCGCCAAAGAATGTATACGGGTTTTCCATCAGGGGTATTCCATTTGTACAGGGATATGTTGTCATTGCTTTGCATCAATACAACCTGTGAGGGTTGGAGACCTGGAAACTCTTGAGTAATAAGCTTTAATGTATAGTAAGCAAGCTTTTTGGTTCCCAGACCGTAATCAAGAAAACCTTCTCCATCGTAAATGAATCCAGTGTTATCAAAATATCCATTGTCGTGTCTGAATCCTTCGATAAACCCAAATGCCATCAATACTTGGTCGATTCCGTTTGCCCACGAATAAAAACATCGCTTTACTACATCTGTTGCCTGCTCATCTTCGGTTTGGTAGGTATCCCAGTTAGGAGGCATCTCCAGTACTCCTGCATATGTCCCCATTTCTGTAATCCAAATAGGTAGATTTTCCGAATAACCGCAATTTGCTAAAGTTTTCCGAATTTCTGTGAGAACATTTTGCCCTGTAACGGTGTCCACAAACTGGTATTCACCAAAAGCATTACCATACCAGTGAAAATCAAAACCATCGATGTATTTTCCGTTTAACTCTTTAAGTACGGAGGGGTAGAATTTATCGAAACCTCGCATATAGCTTTCAGGAAAACCTGCTACTCCCGCCATTAGTACAAATGCATTGGGATTGGCTTCTTTGATAGCTTCGTATGTGATTTGATGGAAGGTTGCATAATCGGATCGAAGGGATCGCAGCTGATTGGATAAATTGGGTTCGTTACCAATTTGCCAATGTTGTATAGGATTGATAAGCCCTGGCATGTCATCAATACCATCCCCATCGTATCGTTCTACAACAGCTTTCACAAATTCTTTATATGCGGGAATGTCGATGGGAATCCAGGAATTTGGCAGAAGTCGTCCTTGATCTTCTATCAAAGGCTGAGGTGAAATATTACCTAGAATGGTGATGTTGGCCGGGACAGAAAACCATTGCAAATCGTAGCTTTGGAAGTTATACAAAGGACTTTGAATGTTTGGCTGTACTAGCGTCCAGAATGCATACAGTGATTCACGAGTCATGTTGATACCGATGTTGTGGGCATGAACAAAACCATTTTCTAAGTAATGAGGATGATTGATACTCGCGGGGTGAATACCAATAGGTGGTGCTTGGGTGTCTTGCATGGAATTCTGCAAAAACGGCTGGGGTAGAATTTCTATTGGTAAAAGATTTTTTTGTACAACTTCAAGGAGTGTGTAACTATGATTTCCTTCTGGATCGTTTTGGTGTAGAAAATCGATGCATTTTTGAAAAATTGGCAACTCACCCGAAGAACTATGAAACACAATTCCATATACGCTGTTTTCAGAACAACCCGAGAAGGTAGAAAACAAGGCAGGGAGGACGCTGGGATTTCTTCCTGGCAAGTAATGCGATAGCCAATGCATTTCTTGGTCATTTACGGATCCTTGTAGAACGTAATCATTGATACCAATGAGTGGAGAAACACCATCATTGCGTTTTCTAACGCCTACTAATCCTGTGTTCATGAATCCTGAACTTGTGTCGATGGTGATTCCTGATGGAATTTCATTTTTGTCAAATTCAGCATTCATGCATCCCGTGTGTATATTGGGGTTGATCGCTTGCCATAATTTCATGGCATCCTCTAGGGTTCCAAGGTAGGTTTCAGGATGTTTCACTTGAGATCGACCAAAATGAATTTCTTGCCATCTTTGCTTTTGTGCTACTTCTGGAGAGTAATTTGTATAGCCATCCCATCCACCATGCCTTATACCATGGTGATGGGCACTGATTTCGTGACCTTGTTCTTTCCATTGCGTCAGGAAATGGTTATTCTCAGGTTCTGTCAGTAAGAGAATCCATTGTGGAGTGAACATAAGGGTTAGATGGATATTTCGATCAGTTGCATAAGCAACCATATCAGCGAGGATTTCTATACTTCCTTGGTTTTCATGCTGAAAAGGTTCGTTGTGGATAGCTACAAAATAGTTAGGGGGTTTCTTTGATGGATTGGTAGTACTGAAATGTGAAGAATCCATTGAGTGAGTAGAGGAAAGTGTTGACAATGCAAAAACTAACACTAAAAGAAGAGTAATGCTCCATTTTAATTTCATGAATTGCCCTCCTGCGAACGGGATGTATATAGTATACAGCATTTGCATACAAATCATTACAAAGTATACCTTAACGATGTTGGTTTATTGGTTGCTATGTATGGTTTTGACATGAAAAACGCCATCCTGGATGATGGGCTTAAAGGAAGCGTTAAAGGTGGGATATATGAGAGTTTGATTGCAGACATGCTAACTAAAAAGGGATATGATCTGCATTACTTTCGAAACGAACGAAATTCGCAGGAAATTGAGTTCTTGTTGACGAAGGAGGCAAAAGTAATACCCATAGAAGTGAAAGCTAGAAATGGCTCAACCCTTTCTCTTAATGAAATACTTAAGCGTAGTGAGATTGAAAAAGGTATTAAATTTATCTCTGGAAATGTTGGTGTTATGGGTAAAAAGGTAACTCTTCCTCTGTATATGGCAATGTTTTTGTAATTTATGCTTGATCTTGCGCAAAGCGGCGAGAAGAAAGGATTCCAAGAAGAGCCAAAACTAAAACAAACCAGAAAATGCCCTGGTAGTGTCCAAGCCAGTCTTTTAGGAAGCCAGAGGCTAACACGCCAAACAAAGCACCTGCTCCGTAAGCAGTGAATAAAAAACCATAGTTTTGACTGAAATGCACTACGCCATAGAAACGAAGAGTAGCTGCTGGGGCAAGCGCTAGCCAACCTCCAAGGTTGAACCAAAAAATGCAGAAACTCAAACCAAAAACAAGCAAACTATTTTCTCTAAAAATGAGCATTAGCAAGGAAGCACTTAGAATCAATCCAAATGAAAGCCGCATGCTAGAAATAGGGGAGAAGCGATCCGAGAACCACCCAAAGAAAGGTCTGCCAAGACCATTGCATATTGCAAAAAGAGAAATCATCCATGCAATGCTTTGCGGAGAAGCTTGTAAATACTCAACACCAACAGGATAGCTGAGACCAATCATGGTAAGACCGATTGCAGTGCCTAGAAAATAGCATACGTAGAGCTGTCGGAAGCTTGGAAGTTTGAGCATATCGCGAGAGGGGATTTCAATTTCTGATGATTCTACTTGCTGCCCTTTTACTGGAGCAGAAACAGTATCTGGAGAATCCATCAGACTACTCAGTAAGGGTAATAGTACAGCGAATGCGATACCGATGTAAAGAAAGGTGGGCATAATTCCTTTGCTGACAATTAAACCTCGGGCCAAAGGAGCACTGACTAGGGGTGAAATACCAAAACCTGCCAATACAAGTCCAACCATAACTCCTTTTAACTTTGGAAACCATTGGGCAACCAATACCATAGGGATACCATACATGATACCAACACCAGCCCCCACCATGAAGCCGTAAAAAAGTGTTAGGGTGGCAATGTGAGTGGAGAAAGCAGACAGAATCCATCCAGCACTGATTAAAATGGCACCAATGTACATCCATGTTTTAAACGGTAATTTTGTGCGATTTTCTCCAGTCAATACCATGAAAACAGAGTAGAAGACAAGGGATGTCATATAGGGTAAACCGCTTGCCAATGAATTGATTTGGAAATGGCTTTCAATGGGCGTTCGAAAAACGCTCCACGAATATACAGCCCCCAAACAGAGCATCATTAAAAAACCTGCTATTAAGCAGATCGTTCCTTTATATTGTTTCATATGCTTTCTTTCTATGATGGATTAATAACGAAACTAGTGTACCATAGAATGAAAAGTTGAAAACAAAAATACATTTTCTCATACAGGATTCTTGTTCATGATGAACCCTATGGCCACTATGGATTCTGTACAAGCTATGGGTTTGTAGACACAGGAAAGGAAGCTTAGGAATAGAAAGCGTTGAGGATTACTTTGTAGAGGTGCATGGCTTGGTGAGGTTTTCCACATGGGTTGCTAAGGTATTGTTATTCTTGTAGTGCTTGCGCCTCTTTCTTCATATTCAGAAGGATTCGGACAGAAAAGATACCTGCGATGATACAAACCGTTGGCATGAAAAAAGCAGCAGGAATCACTGATGCTCCAGCAAGGTACATAATAACAAGTTTAGAGCATAGCGCCAGCATCAATATGGTTAGAAAGACTAGGTATACCGTGAGATAAGAATATAGGGAGCTTCGTCCTTTCCATGCTAGAAGCCCTACTACGATGGCGATAGGGAGAAGTAGACCCAAATCAAGTCCTTGTACAACCAAGGTAGTTAAGTGAAACAACTCAGGGGGATAAATGGTGCCGTCTAATAAAGGCGGAACTATAATTCCTAACCACAAAAGGGCAACCATGATAGAATTTACAACTAAAAAACCACCGGCCCATTTCATTTGTTTAGGAGATGGGAAGAACGATTCTTTTTCGATGGATAGAACATCGGAAAGACTTAAAAATAAAGCAAAAAAGCTCATTCCAAGGAGAGCTACATGGAGAAGGAACAAGGCACTGTAGGAGGCCATGTTGACGTAAAAGAGGTAGGTAACAAAAAAGTATCCACAAGTACCTGCCAATACATAGAGAGCTCGCATACATCCTCTACAGGCTAGCCAAAGGGAAAGAAGCAGAAGAGGTATGGCTACAAATAGCGTGATAAAATCTTGGGCCACACCTTGTATGGCAACATCTGCAGGCATCCATTGATAGAAACCATAGCCATACACCAGAATGCGCTGGTCGTGTTGAGATACAAATTCGTGTAAACCTGGTCCTTCTTGAACAAGAATTCCCAGAAGTGTCGCTATTGTTGCCAATACTGCAATTCCTATACAAAGCCATATCGTGGCTTTTGCATGTTTCATTAGTGTCTCTTTCACGTTCGTATCTCCTTTGAAACTAAGTGCATTTTTTTCTATCAATACTTCTTGACTCTACCTATATGTAACTATACCTTTGTCGATTCTTAATACCAATACCAAAATCATATTCCCATGTAAAAATTATTGCATATGGGAAACGAGCTTTGTATACAATGCCCCGATCTTTCTTAACAGATCTATTTTGACTGGCGCGATCCTTCTGTTTCAGAAGAAGACCACGCAAAGGGTGTCCAAGAGAGAGTGAAACAATTAAAAAGCATGCTGGAGGAGAAACGTTGCAAGGTGATGTAACCGTAAAGGCGTGAACTTTACTTATTCTGAATTTTCAACCGACGATTCCCGGCAATCTTTTACGGTTTCGCCGCATTGAGGACATGTTTGTGTATACCACATAAAATAGGTTCCGCAAGAAGGACATTTCCAGCGTACCACTTGTTCTTCATACCATGCGTTACATCCAATTTCTTGGATACGCTCTCTATTTGGTCGTGCTGTTTTGTGGTGACAAGTATCATCTGTTTCAAACTCTTGTAGTTTTTGACACTCTTTTTCTGAACAATCGGCGCAGTGCTGTAGATTTTTTTCTTGGAGACAGGCGAGAATCTTACACCCATGACACCAAGATTTTACATTTACATCGCCACATCCTTTGCAATACCAATCATCATTGTATTCTCCCCATGCTTTTTCTAACTTTTCACGTACTTCTGAATCGTGTGTAGCACAATAGAAAGGACATGCACCACAGTACAAGCCACACTTACCAATTTTCTCTTGTTCCATTTTCAACCTCACGTATGTAGTTTTGTATCAAACACATTTACTAAACATTTGCTGTTGATGTCTTGAAGTGGATCATACAATAATTTTTAAACGTATGTTGCAAAATGCATCTTCGCATTCTACTCTACATGGAAATCGTTCGATTGTAAAGAAAAGGACCAGACCATATTGATCTTTTATCGGAGAGTGATGGCATGAACCTACCAGTTTGTGGAGCTGATTAATGTGTGGTTGGTCTTGTGTTTTACATGAGGAAAGAGAAGTGCTTTTTTAGGTGGTTGGTTAGATTCATCTTTTTGGCGTATTGCAGAAGTTTGTTTTTTTTGATTTCATCCAGAAGCATGTTATCAAGTTGGCTATAGATTAAATGACGTTTCTCTTTGCTTATTTTGAAATGTCGCAGATAAACAAGATCTAGCAACGCTTTTTCTGGATCAGCAATGAAGATCTTATCAAGTGCAGTTTGATATCCAAAGAAATACTGCGGTTGAATTTGGTGATACTCAAAAACAGTATGCAATGCTTTAAATTGATGAGAATGATCGGTAGTGATCATTGTATAGGTATAAACAGTTTGTGGAAGGATACCATGCTTGTTTAAGGCAGTTTCCATACTGATATAACTTGGTTTTTTTAACATCATAGAGATTTCATCAAGACTGGGTTGATGGAAGGGATTGGCATAATAACCATTGGCTAACCTTTGCAAAATCCCTTTTTTTGTTAATCGATGTAGCTCTACTTGAATTACTTCTTTTTTTTGATCCAGATACAACGCTAACTCGTTAATATGAAAGATTTTTATTTCAGGATGGTTTTGAAAAAGTTCAAGGAATGATTTAATGCTCATATGAAAACCAGTTTTCAAATCTTGTAAGATCTTTAATCAGTAACTTGTGAATGGATGTGAAGTTTTGTGAATAGGCAGTATAGATGTTTTGACTCATAAATCTTGTCATTTCGTTATTCAGAATGGACAATCCTTCTTTTTTTAGCAGCAGCAGATTGTTTCTAAACTTTGAGTGATAACCAATAGGGGAAAATCCATAATCAATGCTTTTTTGTTCAACAAGGCGTGTTAGTTCAGTTTGATTACGCTCTATTTTACGGATATGGAGAAGGAAATAGAGATCCCAGAGATCACGACCTTTCAGGTAGTTACGTAGACCAAATGCAACCAATTTGTCAACAAGAATTTCGGTTTCACTTTCTGTGCGAAGAGGAAAGGGAAACATATTCCATTGAATGGTTGCGATAGAGGAAGAGTAACTAGGAATGTTCGCAAATTCTAACTGAAGCATGATTTTGGCAAGAAGACTTTCATGTGTGGAAACAAATTGATATCGCTTCAATACTTCATTTTGTTTTTGCCATTTCCCTTTTTGAATGTGGAGAAAAGGAAACCATTTTTTAAGTTTTGATGGAATTGTATCAATTCCATGCTCCAGACCTGTATATGTGCTGGTATTCTTGTTTTGAAACACAAAATCTAAATCCTCAGAATAGCGAATGTTCTCATATACAATCCGTAGGGCAGTACCCCCCCGAAACACACCTTCACGAAAGAAATCTGCTTCTGCAAGAAGGTA
>CAZOYI010000005.1:0-1678 GCA_964583965.1 uncultured Caldisericota bacterium | reverse complement strand
ATAGTATCTATCGGAAATAAGAAGAGCTTGAGTAGTGGAAAAATGAACATTTCTTTTATCTGTAGCAATACTGACATCCAGATTTCTTTCTTTTGCCATTGCAGACGATCCTACAATGAGCATCAGCACAAGAATAACAACCATACTTTTCTTCATTTGGTATCCTCCAAACTGAACAACCTGTCATACCTTTTAGCCAGCTTATCATTTGTCTTCAGTTTCCCATTTGGTCAAAAAGAAATAACAAGCAGCTTCTTTTGGTAGTTTGCTATAATCTTCTTCCACACTACCAATTGGTTGATAGACAAAATAAGAAGGGTCGGGGGTGCGGACAAATAGTTGGACAGTCTATGAGACTATGCCAAGACTTTCTCGGTACTCTAATGGGCTCATATATCCAAGTGACTTTTTACTACGTTTCTTATTGTACCATACTATGTAATCATTCAATATTTTAATAAATTCTTTGACCGTTACGTTTGACCAGCTACGGTTGTAAAACATTTCAATTTTAAGTCGTCCAAAGAAACCTTCACATGCAGAGTTATCAGGAGAACACCCTTTCTTTGACATGGATCTTTGAAGTCCTGCTTCTTTCATTCGTTCGATCCATCCTGGCCAACGATAATGACATCCTCTGTCGCTATGCACTATCGGTTTTTCATTCGTACTTAATCCATCTATTGCATCATCAAGCATTGTATTCACAAGATTGGCATCCGGTTTAGTCCCAATATTCCAGGCTGTTACCAATCCATCAAAGCAATCAATAATAGGAGATAAGAATATCTTACCCGCAGGAATCACAAACTCAGACAAATCGGTCAACCATTTCAAATTAGGTTCATCAGCGTGGAAATCTCGATTTATAATGTTGGGTACGCTTGGTGTGATTTCGCCTTTGTATGAACGATAGCGTTTGTTTTTTCGTTTGCATTTTACCACTAAGCTATACTCTGACATGATTCTACGCACAATTTTTTCAGAAATACACAGGTGTTCTTTCTTTAGTTCTGCGTGTATTCTTCGGTACCCATATCGTTTCAAGTATTCATCGAACAAATCAGTCACTCTCCTCCTTATATGGGCATATTTATCAGGCGATTTGACGATTTTTTGATGGTAATAATAACTGCTTCTTGGCAACGTAAGCTTCATAAGAAGAAGTGGCAGTGAGTATTTCTTTCGTAAGGCATCGACAATTACTACCTTTTCTTGATTATTGAGTGCTGTTATGTCGATGCCTGGGTCTTTTTTTAATACATTTAGTGTTTCCTTAAGGATATCTATCTCTAACTGCATATCCTGTACTTTCTTTTTCAGTGTTTTTATCTCTGCAGTTGATGGAGGTTTCCCTTTAGGAAGCTTGCCTCGCGGCTTATCTTTTGTATTCATAAGACTTTGTGCTCCTTCTTGAATATACTTTTTTCGCCATTGATATATACTGACTCTTGAGTATCCGATTTCTTCTGCTACTAATTGTACATTTTCCCCGAGTTCAAAACAACGGTGAATGGCATCTAATTTGATCTCATAAGAAGGATGAAGTCTGTGCAAAAATTTATTGTTCGTTTTCTTTCTAGGGGGCTTCTCTTTAGGCAAGCTATCCCGTTCTGAAATCCATCTATGCATTGCTTGTCTTGAGGGATACTCTAACTGTTGAATAACTTTTGTGACT
>CAZOYI010000004.1:0-6191 GCA_964583965.1 uncultured Caldisericota bacterium | reverse complement strand
TCTTTCATTACCCTGGGAAGAAGTCGATCTTTTTTCCTAATGTAACTTTTTTGGGAATATTTAAGTAAACTTAAAGAATAGTTATGTATTATGGAAACGGAGTAATGATTTGTCCAACAGTTTTTTATTGGGTACTTTTTTAAATTTTTTAGCTTTGTTGGTTTGTTTAACGGTACATGAATTTTCCCATGCTTGGGTTGCTCACAAATTGGGTGATCCTTCGGCTGAAAAAAGTGGCCGGCTCACATTGAATCCATTTAAGCATCTAGACTTAATGGGAACAATCATGCTCCTTTTATTTCGATTTGGATGGGCAAAACCTGTACCAATCAACCCTTATTACTTCAAGAATCAAAAGCAAGGCATCATTCTTGTTTCACTTGCAGGACCTGTATCCAATTTTCTTATGGCTTTTCTGGGAGGACTCCTACTTAAACTTTCTTTACCTATGCAAAATGCCTTTTTGAATACATTTTTCTACATTTTTATCTATATGAACATTGCTTTGGCTATTTTTAACTTATTGCCTATACCTCCATTAGACGGCTCCCACTTAATTACTGTATTTGTCAAAAACAAAAAAGTAATATCTTGGTTGTACTCTTACGGAATGTTCATTTTTATCGGTTTACTATTTGTTGGTTCTTTCTTTGGTTTATTCAACATCCTTGCTGTTATTATTGAACCGGTTGTTTCGATAATTTTCTCCGTATTTTCTATCCCAGGAATGCTATAGTGTTCTATCGTTTTTCCGTATGGTTATTGCATATACTGATTACAATATTCAATCAATACATCGTTGTTGGAGAAGAGCATGTCCCCATTAAAGGCGGGGCAATTGTTGTATCGAATCATAAATATTACCAGGATCCGATCTTGGTGGGTTGTTCGTGTCTTCGAAGAAGATTCTATTTTGTTGCCAAAAAAGAGTTGTTCCAATCTTTTTGGTTTAGCCTCCTTATACGTTCCCTAGGAGCTTTCCCGGTGAATCGCGAACGAGTTGATAGAGAAACAATACGAACTTGTACCCAACTACTAGAAAAAGGCAATCTCATACTCATTTTTGCTGAAGGAACTCGAAATACAGACCCCAATCTTGATATTCTTCCCCTGAAAACAGGCTTTGCTTTTATTGCAAATCGAGCCAAAGTACCAGTAATCCCTATTTATGTAACAAAAGCAGAAAACATATTTCAATTCCAACACCCCAAAAAAAAGATCTATGTACACATAGGAAAACCAATCCCCTGGAATCAACCTTTACGAAAACTTGTTGAAAACACTCAACACGCATTATTTGATTTATGCTTGCAAGGAAAAGAGGAGTATTATGGTCACTAACATTGAATTATTCCAAACGCTGCAAGAAAAAGATCTGTATTTGTTTTTAGAAATTTTCCCCCTCTGGATGCAAAAGAAGATTCAGGAAAATGGAGACATACAAGAACTCATTGAAATCATTCTAGACGTAGGTAGAAAACCTGAAGCTCGTTTTCAAAATTCTAGTCGATTCTTAATCGACGAACCAGTAGATGTTAGCCTTATTAACTCAATATTGGATCGAACGGAAGGGTTCAACCGAGATAATCGTAGTGGTGTGGGTGGTACTCTACATCGTATATCCGGCATTCGCAACCGTCAGGGCGAGGTAATAGGTCTAACGTGCCGGGTTGGAAAAGCTATTTTTGGCACCGCAGACAGCGTGAAAGACATCATATACAGTAATAAAAATATCCTACTTCTTGGTCCTCCAGGTGTTGGTAAAACGACCCTCTTGCGTGAAACATCCAGACTCCTAAGTACAGATGCGAAAAAACGAGTTGTTATTGTTGACACATCGAATGAAATTGCTGGAGAAGGAGATATTCCTCACCAGGCTGTTGGCATGTCCAGAAGAATGCAAGTTCCTTTGTCCAAACAACAGTTCGAGGTTATGATTGAAGCTGTAGAAAATCACACTCCTGAAGTCATCATTATTGATGAAGTTGGAACTGCTGATGAAGCCGATGCCTGCAGGACTATTGCCGAAAGAGGCGTTCAACTCATCGCAACTGCCCATGGGAAAACACTGGAAAATGTTCTTTTCAATCCTACTATTGCAGACCTTGTAGGTGGAATCACTAGCGTCATATTGAGCGATGAAGAAGCGATACGAAGAGGAACACAAAAAACAGTTTTAGAAAGAACATCTGATCCAACATTCGATGTTCTTATCGAAATCCATTCCTATACCAAATATGCAATATACTTGGATGTATCTAGTACTGTCGACAAATATCTTCGAGGTTTTCCTGTTACTCCAGAAGTTCGCCAACAGTCCCCCAATGGAGAGATTGAGATCATCAAACCTCAAAATCAAGAATCGGATCATTTAACTCATCAAAATACACTTGAAGATGAGATTTTGCTTGAGGAAATGGAAGCCCATCAGATTCAAAAAACTACCCAACCGGAGGATAAACCCCCTATTAAACTATATCCCTTTGGGATTAGTACAAATTATTTACAAAGAGCATTAAAGAGTAGCAATATCAGTATTATGATCAGCAAACAGCTACCTAGTACAGATTTAATTTTAACTACAGATCCCTACAGAAGAAAAAATCCCAGAGCTCTACAAAAAGCTGAAGAAATGGGTATCCCAATCTATTCTATTCCCAATAATACTCTACACGATATCAAGCGGTTTATTCAATCTTTAAAATCGGATGTAGCAAGGCCAAGTGAACTTACAGAGAATCAATTAGAATCCATGATTCAAAAAATTTTTCATACCAACCTTCCCATAAACTTCCCTCCATCCAATGCAAAATTGCGAAGAATTGAACATCAGCTAGCACAACGCTATGGTCTTCGATCAGAAAGTTATGGAGAAGAACCTCATCGTTTTGTTGTTGTATATCCCCCCGACTCTAAGGAGGCAATTGAATGAATAAAATTCGTAAAACACTTTCATTTCTGTTGTTTGGTTTGATGCTATCTACGTTCGCTATTGGTTGTGGAAAATCTGACATTACAAAGTCTTTAAAGGAAAATGAAGCCAAAATTATTGGCATCATCACCGATGTTGAAACTCAACTTCCCATCGATAAAGTGAAAATTGTTCTAAAAAGTACAAATACTGACAAAGAATACAAAACCTCTACCAATTCTTCTGGACAATATGCCATCGTTTGTGAACCTGGATATTACTCATTTCGAGCCGAAAAAAAAAGCTACACACAGTATTCTAAGAATGTTGTTCTTGGCAAAGGAGAAAACGAGGAAAGTTTTTACCTAGGCCAAATTATTGAATCTCTCTGCGAATTTGAAGGCAGAGTCATTAATCATCTTACGCAAGAAATTATACCAGGTGCAAGTGTGCAAGCTGGTCGGAATTTAACTCATGCGGATGCTGAAGGAAATTTCAAATTTGAGAAAAAACTTCCTGAGGGTTCTTATGATTGTTTCGTTTCGGCACCGGGTTTTGAGCTACTTAAAAAAACAATTCAGTTAACCAAGGGAAAAAATCGAGCCCAATTTGAATTGAATCCCTTTGATCCATCAGCTAACAGTCCAGCACAAAACAATACCGGTTCAGAGGAAACCCTTCAAAGAAATCCAATCACTGCGATTGACCCCTCCTTTATTAATGATTACAAAGTATCCATAAAAAAAGTGCTGAGACCCAGCAATGAAGTTCTTGAATATGAAGTCATCGTACAAGATCGCTACACAAGCTACCTATACTCCAAAGAACCCAACTTCGAAGGTCAGATTTTAGTGACAAAAGATGGCTGCTACGAAAAAGTAAACGATCAAAATTGGATTCAATTTCAGCAATCTGAAATAATGATGCCACAAGATGTTTTCAAAGAAGATATCGAATCATTGTTATTTTTCTTTGGTTTTGCTGATCCTAATGTAGTCATTGAAGAAATTGGTGAAGATGTGATCGAAACCTACCCATGCAAAAAGTACCACATCTATACAAAAGACGATGCACAGGAAGAACAACAATTCGAGTTCACTACCTGGGTGATCAAAGATACTAGTATGCCCTCCCAGTTAATGAATTGTTTAATTCGAATGAAGGGTACTGTTCCCAAAAGTCCCGAAGGCGTCTGGTATGACATTGATATCACATTCTCCAATATTGGTAATGGTAATTTGGTTCCCACCCCAAGCAATCTTCCTACTAAAAAAGAATAATGGGAACAAAACACTCAAAAAAGTAGTATATAGATTGTACCATTGTATACTTACATTATGCGGAGGTTAACATGGATATAACTGCATTATTTACTCTAAATTACGGTTTGTACATTGTTTCTTCAGAAAAAAATGGTGCTTACAATGGTCAGATTGCAAACACTGTTTTTCAACTTACAGCCCAGCCCATTACTCTAGCAGTCTGCATCAACAAACTAAATCTTACTCACCAGTATATCCAGTCCTCTCAAAAGTTTTCTGTTTCTGTTTTGGAACAAGATACACCAATGACTTTTATTGGCACCTTCGGATTCAAATCTGGCAAAGATATTGATAAATCTGAAGGCATCCAACTACTCAAAGGAATGACAGGGTGTCCTATTGTTTCAGACTTTAGTGTTTCGTATGCCGAATGTAAAGTACTTCAATCAATGGATGTTTTTACTCACACTATTTTCATTGGAGAAGTAGTAGATGCACAACACATCAAAAAAGCTACTCCAATGACATATTCTTATTATCATCAAATTAAGGGTGGTAAAACTCCACCCAAAGCATCCACTTATGCAGGGGGTGCTACAAAAACAAAGGAGAAAACTATGAACAACGAAAAATGGGTTTGTGATGTATGCGGATGGGAATATGATCCTGAAGTCGGTGATCCAGATAACGATATTCCTCCTGGAACTGCATTTGAAGATCTACCCGATGACTGGGTATGCCCTGTTTGTGGTGCCTCAAAAGACGAATTTTCTAAGCTTTAGGTAATTGTATGCATTTACAGATTTCTAAACACGTTCAATATGTTGGATCCATCGATTGGGATCGAAGAATATTCGATCAACTCATCTCTATTCCTTATGGCACTACCTACAATTCCTATTTACTCCAAGGCAGCGAAAAAACAGCTATTATTGATTCTGTTGATCCAACAAAACAAGCTGATCTAGAAAACCATTTGTCTGGTATTTCTCATATTGACTACATCATTTGTCAACATGCTGAACAAGATCATTCGGGTTCTATCCCATTTCTGTTAGAGAAATATCCAGCTGCCAAAGTTGTTACTAACGAAAAATGTAAGAGATTACTAATGGACCTTTTATCAATCCCTGAAGAGGCATTCCTCGTTATTCAAGATCAGGAAACATTATCACTTGGAAACATCACTCTTCGCTTTCTACTGACACCCTGGGTTCATTGGCCAGAAACAATGGTTACATATTACGAAGAAGAAGGAATCTTGTTTTCCTGTGATTTTTTTGGAGCACATGTAGCCACCAGTGACCTTTTTACCAATTCTCCCCACTCTTACACAAATCCAGCAAAACATTATTTTGCAGAGATTATGATGCCATTTCGGAACATCATTCAAAAAAACCTAGCCAAAATCGCTCCTCTTTCCATCCGAATGATCGCACCTTCTCATGGCCCCATTTACAAAGATCCTAACCCCATCATGAAAGCATATGAAGAATGGACTTCTGATCAAACCAAACCAATGGTTATCATTGCTTATGTTTCTATGCACGACAGCACGAAACAAATGGTTGAATACGTTACTACCAAACTAATGGAAAATAATGTTGCTGTGAAAGTATACAACCTTCCCAAATCGGACATTGGAGAATTAGCCACCGACCTTGTAGATGCTTCTAGCTTGATTTTGGGGAGCCCTATGGTACTCGCAGGAGCTCATCCTGAAGCCGTGTATGCTGCATTTCTTACCAACGCCCTCAGACCAAAACTCAAAACTATTTCGATTATTGGCTCTTACGGCTGGGGTGGTAAAATGGTAGAACAAATTCAAAGTCTCCTACCCAACCTAAAAGCAGAAATCATTGAGCCAGTTCTTGCAAAAGGAACTCCAAAAGAAGAAGATTTCAAAAAGCTTGATGCACTAGTCCAAGCTTTTACTGACAAAAACCAATAGCTCAGTCATCTTCCTTTACACAGAGATACTTGTTTCTATTTACGAAACAAGTATCTCTGTGATAGTG
>CAZOYI010000003.1:0-2769 GCA_964583965.1 uncultured Caldisericota bacterium | reverse complement strand
GTGAAATACAATCCAAAATGGACCATATGTTTCACTGGATTCAAACAAAAAGAAGTCAGTATCATCCTGTAGAATTTGCAGCACATCTTCATTTGCGATTTGTAACGATTCATCCTTTTGTGGATGGTAATGGTCGAATTGCAAGATTGCTGATGAACACATCCTTATTGCAAGATCAATACATGATCACCATTATACCACCCATATTGCGTCAAGAATATATAGAACTACTTGAAGAATCCCATTCAAATCCAGAAGGCTTTATTGCATTTATCATGCGACGCGTAGTAGAAACTCAAAAGGAAGTAATGAGATTGTTGCACATACCAAATCCGATATAGGGGCATGAAGTACCTTGTCATTTTGGATAAAATTCTATGTCTGTTAATAACTCATAACAGACATAGGAAATTCTTAAAGATTGTTTGATATTGATGTTCCGATAGGCTGGATATATTGTAAAAGACCGTCTCCGAGTGTTTTTTATGAGTACTGGCTGATTTTCTTCTTTTGCATTTTATATCCAAAGAAAAATGCCAATTCATAAATGTCAATATATATCTCACTTTCATTCATGATTGGAGGGTGAGTCCATTTTTTTTCTTCATCATCAAAAATGGGATTGGAAAACTTAGTGTGATCTTCCAAAAGATCAATTTCAAAAAATATATTTTTGTCATTTACTATAATCATTGAGAACACTATACTGTCCGTAAGAATCTGTAACTTACTGTGTTTTTATCCAGTATTATTGTTAAAATAGGTAGGCGAATATGATGAAGAAAACAACAGTTCTTTTTTTTGTATTTTTTCTGGTACTATTAGTTACTTCGTTTTCTGTGCGTAATACTATTGGGTTTCAGAAGCTTCTTAAGGCCGACAATAAAACTAACAATATACATGATTTCATCACTGCAAAAGATCAAGGTAACTTCCGGTTAACCTATATTCACCCTTTTGGCTTAGCTCAAGCCTCGGTAATGCTTTATACAACCAACAATAGATATCTAGATTTAGTAATTGCTTGTAAAAGAAAAATCCATTATATTAAAAACAATGGTGATTCCTTCTCAAATGCAAGAACTGAAAAAGTTGATACAGCAAATGGTTTCGGAATGCATGATTTTAATTTAGATGGATGGATAGATTTTTTTGTTGCTCAACCAAATATCCGTGGTAATCCCGATGCAAGAATCAATAATGGAAATGGATCATTTACAGCGAAAATTCTAGGTAACGAAACCATAGGCAATGTACGGAGTGTACTTTTTGCTGATTTTGACGGAGATGGTTCCATTGATTCCTATCACAGTGTCTCCTCTTTTAGAAAAAACCACTCTGGGTCAGAATTTCACTTGGGAAATCCAGATGGTACGTTTCAGTCAGACATTGTCGAGAGTATTCTTAATCCCCCAGTACAAGATTTCTGGTATAAATTTGCCGATGTCCCAGGTTATGGACTAGAAAAATGGTCCAACAAAATGTTTAAGGGAGCAGTTGTTAGAGATCTGGATGGTGATAACAAGCCTGATCTAATTACATGTACTTATTCCGATCTAGGTTATCTCGATGACCGTAGTTATGATGTTCAGAGATTTGCTTTTCATTGGGTTAACTCTCAAGATCGTGGTGTTTTTGTTTTGCATAATAAATCTACACCCGGTATGCCGTCTTTTGCTGAAGTTGCAAAGACAGCTATAGGACCAAACGCTTATGGAAACACATCGAAAGACTGGAATGTCTATACTGTTATTCCTTTTGACTATGACAATGATGGTGATTTTGACCTATTTGTAGGATGCACAGTTCGTAGGGGTGAAAACACTCGCCTAGTTGCTCTTTTGCAAAATGTATCCAAACCAGGAGATGTACAATTTATCGATGTAACAGATGATTCTAAGTTGAACCTATTCAATGATTTATCAGATACAGAAGTTCAATACTATAATTTTGCTTCTGGAGCTCCATTAGATTATAACAACGATGGTTGGTTAGACCTTATATTGATCAATCGCGTAGACACAAACAAAACCAAATCACCCTATCCTCATTTATTTCGCAATAATGGCAATGGTACTTTTACCGAGATATCACCTGAGGTCAGTGGCTTCATAAATGGTGGAGGAGGTGGTAGAGATTTAAACTATGGTGATCTTAACAATGATGGTTTACTTGATGTGGTAATACATGATGGAACGGTTGGTGGATACAATGGAGCAAACAATACTCGCATATATGTTAACCACACAAAAAATGCAAATCACTGGATAAAGTTAGATGTAATCAAGAATTCTGAAGGTTCTCCGGATATCGGATCAAAAGTATATGTTTATTCTTCAGGAACAGATATCTTACTTGGATTTGATGAAGTCCGTACAGATTTTAGTTATCGATCCAAAAGACCAACGATTTTACATTTTGGGACAGGTACAACCAAACGAGTTGATGTAAAAGTCATAACTCCAAAGGGTACCGAGTTAAACCTTACAAACCTAGAGGTTGACCAGAATCATACAGTTAAAACATGGAATTAGGACTTATGCTAGAGATACTCATGTGAAATGGTCATCAACATTTAACAAAAAAAGCCACATCGGAATTAATTGAATTTCAACACCTTGGTGGATCACTTTTTTGTAAACATCTCGAGTAACAATAAGGCATTGATAATCCTTTATAAGATTGGAAGCAAGAAACAGAGGAAAAGCTTTGTACTCCCGTTGAGATATTTCATTGGTATACGAGACATTACACAATAGGGTTCGATGC
>CAZOYI010000002.1:0-8878 GCA_964583965.1 uncultured Caldisericota bacterium | reverse complement strand
AAACTGAACTGAGAAAAGAAAAAGTCGCCGAATGGCAAAAGTTTGAAGCCCGCAAAAAACAAAAAGAATGTGATTCCACTGGGGAAAATACCCAAACTTCCCGATCTCGCAACCTATCACCCTTTTCACCTGGTAAAATTTACATTGATTTGTACCATGACTAATGGGATGCTGTGGCGAATGAAGAAAAAAATTATGACTACTGAGGAGAAATGATTTGAAAAACCCTCAAAATATTAAAAAAAGTGATGGTTTAATGATCAGGAACAGTACAGCAGAGTTTTTGTTGTTTACAGCTGACTCAAGAAAAGATGGCTTAGAAGTTCGGTTCCAGAACGAGACAGTTTGGCTGACACAGAAATTAATGGCTGAATTATTCCAATGCACCACCGACAATATCTCTTTACACCTTAAAAACATCTTCAAAGACAGTGAGCTTGAGGAGAAAGCAGTTACCGAGAAATTCTCGGTAACTGCCAATGACGGTAAAACCTACCAAACCAAGCATTACAACCTAGATGCTATCATTGCTGTTGGCTACCGTGTGAGTTCTATCAGAGCTACCCAATTTCGACAATGGGCAACCAGAGTACTCAAAGAATTTGCTATTAAGGGATTTGTTCTGGATAAAGAGAGGCTCAAAAACGAAGGGTATCTTGGACGTGACTACTTTGAAGAACTGTTGGAAATCATTCGGGAAATACGAGCAAGTGAACGGAAGTTTTATCAGAAAATTACTGACATTTATGCTTCATCTCTTGATTATGACCCTGATTCACCCCTTACAAAAACATTTTTTGCATCCGTACAAAACAAAATGCATTTTGCCATCCACGGTCAAACCGCCTCTGAAGTTATCTTGCAAAGAGCTGACATGAAAAAACCCTACATGGGTTTGAATGCATGGAAAAAAGGACCAAAAGGTAAAATACAAAAATCAGATGTATCCATTGCAAAAAATTATTTAAACAAAGAGGAAATCGAGGAAATGGATCGCATTGTAACCATGTATTTGGATTATGCGGAGGATCAAGCAAAACGAAATATTCCTATGACGATGGAGGATTGGGTAAAAAAATTGGATGCTTTCCTTGCATTTAATGATAGAAAAGTATTGGAGAATAGTGGACAAGTTACAGCAGAAAAAGCAAAAGCATATGCAGAATCGGAATGGGAAAGATATCGTATTATCCAGGACCAGCTATATGAATCGGATTTTGATCGCGAAGTTAAGAAGTTGTTGGAGACAAAGAAGGATGACCTATGAGAGTACTAAGTGCAAGCGTCTTTGAAAGAAGGTTTGTGATCGCCAAAAACAGTAAAAAACTAATTGAAATCGTAGCTTCAAACCGCAGAAAAATCATTGGCACTGGCCTCACTCTGGCTACAATAGCCAGTTTTTCCCCTGAAACTATAAAAAGTAATGATGCTGTCAAGCAATTTACCAATAAAGCCCTCCTGGAATACTTCTTTGTATCCAGCAGGACTGAAAACGATATCATCTACAACGCTCAAAACAAAGTAAAAGAAAATTCCTTAGCTACATTGAGTCTACCTCTGCCAAAAAATCTAGGAGATGATTTTTCGTCACAAGAAAATTTACAACGAGCATTTTTATACGATCTTGACGCCACTCCAGGAATAGCAAATAACGGTATTATGGATCATAAACGGGAAATTAAAGGAGATGATTGGATTAAACAAATCATTGACAGCACCGAAAATTACAAAAATTGGGCACATTTTGAAATGATTCCAAAAGGTAATTTCGAACTCCACGTAATGGACGAAAATCTAGGTGGTAATCCTTACCCTGGCGTTCTCAAATATTTACAAATCACTTACGATGACCCAGAACAAAAAGATTTCAATATTGAACTCGAACAATTTTCAACCATGAAATTTCAAAAAGAATGCCAGTAAGAAGGTGTGTTGAATTTCGATTTAGTATCAGTACAATAAACACATTAGTGTTTTAGAAAATGATGTTTTGTTATACTTATTTTCCATGTACAATAAGTGTATGAAAGACTATTTACCAGGAGCTTTTATTGTCTGTGATTGATATACCTGAAAGTGAATTAGAATTTACATTTTCTCGTTCTTCTGGACCTGGTGGTCAGAACGTCAACAAAACAAATACAAAGGTAACCATTACATGGAATATTGCAGAATCTACTGCTTTCAGTGAAGAAGAAAAAGAGCAAATTATCCAGTTTTATCAGCGAGAAATCCTTCAAGTTTCAAATCAGGAAACACGAAGTCAACTTGACAACAGAAGACGTGCCATGATGATACTACGAAAAATGGTAGAAGTAGCATTGGTTGAGGAAGAAGAACGTATTCCTACAAAGCCAACCTATGCATCGAAAGTAAAGCGTGTTGAACTAAAAAAACAGCACGCGAAGACAAAAAATTTGCGACGTAAACCCCGCTGGTATGACGATGATATCTAGTTTTAATTAAACAAGGAGCCCATTATGTTAGAACTTTTACTACAGCGAAGAAGTATCCGACATTACAAAGAGAAAGGGATTGAAAAAGAGAAGATTGAGACGATACAAAAATGTGTACTATTGTCTCCTTCTTCAAGAAATCGCCGTCCTTGGGAATTTGTCTTTGTTACTGATCCTTCCTTAATCGAAAATCTTTCAATATCAAAACCCCACGGTTCATCTTTCCTACGTGAAGCTCCTTTAGCGATTGTTGTGGTGGGTTTGCCCGAAGTTTCAGATGCTTGGATTGAAGATTGTTCAATTACTTCTATTATTGCACAGTTAGCAGCAGAAAGCATTGGCTTGAGCTCCTGCTGGATCCAAATTCGTGAAAGAGAACACAATGATAATCAATCTGCTGCGCAATACATACGAACCCTTCTGGAAATATCGGATGATAAAGAAATCGAGGCCATTATAGCCGTTGGTTACTCAGCCGAAGAAAAGGATCCATATACAGAAGAAGAGCTAGATTTTCAAAAAATCACAAATATTCCTTAACCATCACAAATTACAATCATAGTGCCAATATCAGTTCTTGATGGTTATAGTTTGTGTTTTTTCTTCCCATTCAATAGTTGCTCCAAAAGCCTCGCTTATAAATCGAATAGGTACAAAAGTTCTGCTGTCTACAATTTCAGGAGGTGCTTCTAGAATTATTCTCTCTTTTCCCATCACTCCTTTATTTTCGATAAATGCTTCGGGATTACCGATCTGTAGCCATATATAAACTTCATCAGTATATACCATGATTGACCTTTCGACAGAGTCATACCCAATGCTAGCTCCAAAGGATTCTGCAATAAAACGAAGGGGTACCATGGTTCTTCCATTTTTAATATAGGGTGCAACGTCTAATCTAAATTCTTTGCCGTTTACTGTCGCAAGGCGATTACCAATTTGCAACACTATTTTGTTGATGACAGTAATGCCGTAGTCCAAGGAAGTTTTGTTGGAAGCTTGATCTGTTGATTCAATGACAACTGTGTTCCATCCATGCGTAAGTGGGATTGTAAAAGAGAATTTTCCGTCTTCGGATAGAGAAACCATTTGTCCCTTTATTGTAAGAGTACAGTCAGATTCAGTTTTTCCAGTAATAGTAATTTCTCGATCTATTGTTTCTTTTGGAATTTCCGTATCAATAGTGAGAATGGGTGGAGTAATATCCAGTTCGACGGTCATTGTCTTTTGTGTGGTTAATCCTCTACGGTTTGTAGCAATGAAGTCAATTGAATTGCTTCCCTCCTTTAAGATCATTACATATTCAAAAAAACCTTGTCTGGAAACCTGAACAGATTCTCCGCATATTGTTAGTGTTGCAGTTGGATCAGTGGTTCCGGTAATTGTTAGATCGGGTTTATTCGTAAGTAGATTTTCTGAAGGCGATATAATACGAAGCTCTGGTGGATGTGCATCGGGATTTCGAATAACATGGATAGGCAAGAGTGCTGTTTTTGAAATAGTGCCTGCCTTTGCTTGAACCGATAGTTTTACATCTTTCTCAAGCGTGATCTCATGAAAAGAAAACGTAAAAGTTGATTGTAGGGGTGCATTCCCAATGGGAGGAGAAAATACATAAGATGCAAGATCAGCAGGAGGGTTTAAAAGGGTTAGCACAACAGGATCGTCAATATATGGATTGGGAGTGATAAAAATTTCTAAAGATTTCTTCTCTCCCGCCATGACGTCAAGATCATTAGATTGTTGTATTTCAATATTGAAATCAGGAGGACTATTTTCAATGGCGCGAATAACACTCTTGAGTTCCTTTTTTTGATTTGTTTTTAACGACTCTATGAGGAATGTAAATTCTTGTTTTTCATCACTTTCATCTTGATCTGGCACATCATACTGAACCTTGACAGTTATTTTTTCATAAGGGTCTATGGATATGGCTTGATCAGTCATATTTTCCCCATCAATCGTAACACTATAGTTCCATGGATTCTCGGATGAATGCTTCGTTGTAAGTTTGTATTGATCGCTTACATTTCCGCTATTTATGATTTCAAATTCCATGCTGCTACTACTTCCTTTGATGTTTTTCTGGTACAAGGATCCATCAGAAACGACATGAAAAGAAAGAAACTCTTGATTTTTCATTGGGTAATTCAGGGATTGTAAAACTTTTTTAGTACTATTGTCCTGGACAAAAATAACAATGGAGAGGTGATCCGGATTAAAAAAATCGGGTATCGAAAAATCGACATCTAGATCAAAACGATCCCCGATACTTCCAAAGTTCTTATCAGAGTTTAGTAGCATGGGGGTACCAAGGTAATCATTTTCATTGTCATTGGCGGGGGTTAAAAAATCCCGTAAAACAAAATGGTGGTGATCGTCACCATTGACAGCGGAGTATTCAATATTGCTTTCGACCAAGGCAATCAAAAGATGCAAATCTTTTTGGGGAAGGTTTTCAAAAGATTCAACTGCAACATGAATCTTCCCAGCATTCGTATTCTCGTCAAATACATGCTTCGATTGAATACGGATTGGTGAGCATTGAAAGGATTTTTGTAAAGTTTTTTTGAAATAATCTTCGAACATACGTTCTTTTTTCGCTTCAGGAGTATTGTTATCGGTGGAAACACCTTTTAGATAATCGGTACCGCCAAAGAATATTGTAGGTAAGCCTTGATCGTGCATGTAACATTTCATTCTATCTTCACTTTCAATCCAGGATAGTCGTGGAGTGGGATGATCCTTAGTAGATTGCACATAGTAAGATAAAAATGATACATAATCTGGTCCAATTAAATTTTCTATCCTCCTCATGGCCATATGTGAGAATATGCAACCTAAACACCACGTTGCGGTAAACAATTCACCGCTAGTTGTTGTAGGTATATAATCTGTGGGATTGCGAAATGGTAAGGAAATTGTGGTAGAATGAACTTTATCGTTCGGTCCGCTTGAGTCTATTTGAATTGGTATTTGTGAGTTTTCACTGTACAATTCACTGGATGATACCCTCATGGTAACAGTTGTTTCTTCTGGCACATCTATACTGGGAGGATCAAACTGGATACGAATTTGTTCTGGTGCAGTGTTAGCCGAAAAGGTTACTTTCCCCTCGAATCCATTTTGAGGGTGAACGATAATGGGGATTTCAGTCCAAAGATCTTTTTCTAAGCAGTGCAAACCAATTGGTTCGATAAAATAATCTTTGTTTACATTTGCTCGAAACACCGTGGGAATGTTAATAGAGTGATCGTCTGTTACAGAAATTGTGATCGTTTCCATATATACTTTCCCTTGCTCCAGTTTTTGTCCATCTACAAGGATCTTGATTGTATCGGATTCAGGGTTCAGTTGAGCAGGCTCCACATAAAAGAAATCGGAATTAAAATGTACAATTCCATTTTGTATAGGGTTCCAAAGATTTCGTACTGATAATGTTTGGGAAAACTTTTCGGTAGGTGCAATAGTACCAAAATCGATACTATTTTGTGATAGTAAAATCTTGTCCATGCAGTAAAGAGATTGTATAGGAACTTTTCGAAGTGTGCGATTAGCAGTATCTACAATAATCAGAAAATCATCGTCAAGGAGAATGTCGCGAGGGCATGACAAACTCTCAGAAGGGGTTTCTTGTTTTCCATCCCTATAGTAATCAGAACATTCTGATAATATTTTTCGGTGATAAACAGAAGATTGTAGCGTCAAGGTGTTGATTTTTTGAATCCGATTGTTCCCGGCGTCTGCAACAATAATGTTTCCAAGTGTATCAACAAAAAGACCTTGAGGGCAAAGCAATTTTCCTCGTTCATGTCCTTTTTTTCCAAAGGATTCAATGAAGTCACCATCTGTTGTAAAAACAGCAATTGTATGATTAGCTCCATCAGAGATGTATATTTTATCTTTTGTTGCATACAAGCCCTGAATGAGAGAAAACTCACCATCAGATGTGCCTTTTTTTCCAAAAGATTGAATAGGGCTACCCGTGACAGCAAATACTTGTACTCTGGAATTTCCTGCATCTCCTACATATAATCGATCATTCCAAATAGAAATAGCCTGTGGGTAAATGAATTCACCAACTCCCGTTCCATATCTTCCTATCTTGCGAGTCAGTTTACCTTCTAGATCAATGATAAATATGCAGTGTTGGTCGGAATCCAGGATCAATATCTCCTCGTTCCAGACTGCAAGATCACGCGGCTTATTAAGTTCAAAATCTTTGTTGTCTGAAAGATAAATCGTGGAAAGGAGCTGAAGCTCTTGGGTAAACATTTTTACAGCTTTCATTTCCTCATCTAGAACAAAGTACTTATTGTCATACTGGGTAATTGCGACGGGCTTCAAGAAATCTTTGAATTCAATAATGTCGTTTTGTTTTAGATTACTGTACTGTAAAGCAGGAAAGTCTTTGATTTCAGAATGTAAAAGTGAAGACGCCGATAAAGAAAAAACAAGAAAGATACTAAGAAGAAAAACAATTCTTTTCATCATAATCATACATCCCTCTTTTCAAAGCTCCAAGGACAAATCTAATACTACACATATAGGATGCTACCTACATTATAATTAGATTTGTATGAAAAAGTGACAATTTTGTAAACTTCATATTTCTTACCACAGTTTTTTCCCGTTGATGTTCCCTTATAATAAGTAGCATGAAGTACAAAAAAATAGTAGACCGAGATTTTTATATAAATGATACGATCAACGTCGCCAAAGACTTGTTGGGAAAAGTTTTCGTCCACGAATCCATAGAAGGAGTATGTGCAGGTATCATTGTCGAAACGGAAGCATATTGTGGAATACATGATCAGGCATGTCATTCCTACGGTTGGCGCAGAACTAGGCGTAATGATACAATGTACAGACAAGGTGGAACATTGTACGTATACATGATATATGGATTGTATTTTTGTGTAAACATTGTTACAAAAAAGATTAATGAACCTGAAGCTGTACTGATTCGTGCTATCCAACCTATCGAAGGAATTGATATCATGAAAAAAAGACGTTTACAAAACTCCAAAATTAAAAACCATCCATCAGTTTTGAATTGGCTTTGCAATGGACCAGGTAAACTCGCACAAGCAATGGGTATAAGTACAGATCAAAACGGCATTAACCTTTTGCTAGGACCGGTTTATCTTGCATACCCTGAAAGTTCTACAACCATCAAAATAGTCCAAAAACCTAGAATAGGTATTGATTATGCCAAAAATGCGAAAGAATATCCTTGGCGATTCTACATACAAGATAATCCCTTTGTAAGCAAACTATGACGAACATTACTAAGAAAACTAATCTTCATGCAGTCACTGTTTTTATCACAATTACAGGAAAACAGCATTGCCATTTCAACGAAGATCTCCTAGAGAATTTGAATCATTTGAAAGGAATAATATGCCAAAAATACACGTAATGAATCGGGATGTAACAATTTATGAAAGAGAAAAAGATGACTTTATTTCTATTACAGATATTGCAAAGTACAAAAACCTTCACCACACCGATGATCTTATACGTAACTGGATTAGAAATCGCAACACTATCGAATTTTTGGGTATATGGGAACAACTAAACAACCCAGATTTTAAACCCGTCGAATTCGACGGGTTTAAAAAGCAAGCAGGTCTAAACAGTTTCACTCTTACTCCAAAACAATGGATAGAGCAAACTAACGCCATAGGTATTGTCTCAAAGTCGGGCCGATATGGTGGTACATATGCTCACAAAGATATTGCATTCGAGTTTGCATCTTGGATTTCTGTTGAATTCAAGCTTTACTTGATAAAAGAATTCCAGCGTTTAAAAGATGACGAATTCAAACAACTTGGGTGGGATATCCGTAGAAATTTAACCAAAATCAACTATCGAATTCATACTGATGCAATAAAAGAAAACTTGATACCACCAAGGTTATCAAAAGAGCAAATCTACTGTATTTATGCGACAGAAGCAGATATTCTAAACATGGCACTCTTTGGGATGACTGCCAAAGAATGGCAAGAGAAGCATCCAAAAGAGAAAGGCAATATTCGTGATTTCGCAGATATATCTCAACTTGTATGTCTGTCAAATCTCGAAAATCTAAATGCACACTTTATAAGGGAGAAATTACCTCAAAATGAGCGTCTGTTAAAATTGAACAAAATTGCTATATCACAAATACGATTGTTAACAGATGATAACAGAATAAAAAAACTTGAAGGTAAAAAATGATTTTGCCGTGCTCATCAAATTTTATGCTTTTTTGTTAGGTAATTAAAAATTGTGTATTCAGTATCTTTAAGAATCATGAGGATCATATGATTACTACACCCTCACTAGTATGTGATTTTGAAAAGCTGCAGATCAACATTCAGAAGATGAAAACTCTTGCTGAAAAACATAAAGTCCAATTGCGCCCGATGGTGAAGACA
>CAZOYI010000001.1:0-8800 GCA_964583965.1 uncultured Caldisericota bacterium | reverse complement strand
AAAGATGGACGAACATGCATCGGTATACGATTCCTCACAGACTATCTTTTTCGTTCGCATGCTACCATTGAATACGAGGCTGATCTTCAGCGTATTAAGGTGACTACCAAAGACCATACAATCTATATGATCATCAATCAAGATACAGCTAGCGTGGATGGTGTTCGCGTACTATTGGATGTACCCCCTTTTATTCAGGAGGGAAGAACCATGATTCCCTTGCGATTTGTCAGTGAATCTCTGGAAGCAGATGTGTTGTGGGAAGCTTCTACACAAAAGATTACGATTACATATCCCAGCAGATAGGACATAACAAAAAGCAATGTTGTTTTCTTGATGTGTTAATCTTTAACCCCCCTTCTCTGACTTGAGTTAAAGAGGGGGGGGGTAGAGTGAGAAGGATATACTCTCAGATTGAAATGAAAATCTCAATGGAACGTTTATCGAACAATTAACAATGAATGAGGTGGTATTTGATCCAAACGGTTAGATTGTGTGAATTTGGTACTGCCGAAAAAGCATCTTTCCCTGCCTGTCAAACCAATTTTCTTACAGGAAAAGGCTACATTTTTATGGGGTTGAAATTCCTTTTTTGCTTGATGGACGAGATGGTACCATGACTGCTACTGATGGAGTTGATAAATGAGATAGATGCCCTGATGTATTCGGTTTATCCGAAAGGAGCAATTCATAAAATGTGCATAAAATCAATGTTGTATAAAACGGTAGTATTAACAACCATTTTTTTGTTTACCGGATGCAACTTGCATTCTTCTTCAGAAAGTTTCGGGAACTCCAACGGGAACATGAACCATGGAGGGTGTTTAATTAGCAATGCATCTTATATTTTTTTTGTGAATCCAACGCAAAACAATGGAATTACCCGAATGAACCTAGATGGAACGAATAAAATGAAGCTTAACCAGTATAAATGGTTCATTTAACAGACTCGACTAAGGAGTTATAAATGGTAGATCGTGTGTCTAAAATCAAAACGATTAAAAAGGTTACCGTGTTTGTTTTTTTAGCAATGTTTATTCCTGCGATATCAGGAGTGTTCCCTTCTCAAAAAGCATACTCCCGAGTTTCATTTTTACCATTTGAAAAGAAGTTGGATGACGATTGTCTAAGTGTTCCTCTCTCTTTTATTGAGAATAGGGGACAACAAGATAAAGATATCCTGTATTACGCTTCTACCTCTTCATATCAAATAGGTTTTGGAGTTAATACAATCTACTTGAACATCCCACAGGGCAGGACACAACATTTTATAACTAAGAAGAATAGTATCCATGGTCATTGTGTCGTCATCTCTTTTCATGATGCCAATATATGTGTGCCCAAGGGACAGAATCCGCATCTTCAAAAAAGTAGCTTTTTTCAAGGTAAGGATCGATCACAATGGCACTAATCCCCAAGTAAGCTTTTTTCATGAATTTTCTCAACTTCCAAGTCTTGCAGTTTCAAAGAATCAATACGGATTCGATGTTCATTACAGTAATAGTATTCCAGCAGAAACATCTATAATGATTCACTCTGAAATCACTTCTCGGAAACAACGTTTTTCCTACCAAAACTGGAGCCTGATGTACTCTACTTTTATTTCGTTCGATAGCCGTTAAGAATTGTTTGTAACTCTTAAATTACATGTGTATTTGACACAAGGCACTTTTTGTATTATAATACTATTACGACTTTGAAAAAAGAATATGTACGGAGGAGCGTTATATACGTATTCCATGGCAAATGAGGTAGAATGCCGTGGAAAAGGGATATAACGCCGAAGGGAATCTATTCCTCAAATAGATTTACCTGGGTATGCAGGAGATACTTGCATAACTGCCTTGAAGTTTTTAGCTTCTTGGAGAGCCGTTTAGATGAAGCCTCTTGGAGGATTTATTAATGACTTTTCAAGATATTTACTATTTCCAGGAGGTTCCAAATGAAAATTGGCATTATTGGCGCTACCGGCCTTATTGGTAGAACACTATTATTGTTGTTACATAATTCTTCTTTTCCCGTTGAGATTGTTTATTTAACTGCTTCTGAGCGTTCAACAGGAAAAGAAATCTCGTTCCAAAACAAATCATACAAGGTTGAAACAACAAGCAAAACGTCTCTTCAAAAAGCTTGTGACGTTGTTGTTGTAGCCTCCAGCGCAGAGGTTTCATCTCAATGGACTTCGATGACTACATCCTTTGCACCATGGGTTATTGATATATCAAGTTTTCACCGAGATGATCCTTCGATACCACTAGTTGTACCAGAAATTAATGGTCATTTGATAGACGAATATTCCGGTATCATCTCCAATCCAAATTGTAGTACAATCCAACTTGTGAAATCTTTATATCCCATACAGCAGTTGTTTGGTCTTGAAAAGGTTATTGTTTCTACGTATCAATCTATCTCTGGCATGGGTCAAAATGGAATCAATGCTTTCTATGAAGAAAAAGATAAACCCATTGAACAAGCACCATTGTCTAGAAACTGCATTCCCTATATTGGTCCTATAGAAGAAGATGGGTATTGCCAGGAAGAATGGAAAATGATACGTGAAACTCAGCGTATCCTTTCAGAAGATTCTTTGTGTATCTATCCCACCTCTGTCCGGGTTCCAATCGAGATTTCTCATGGTGAATCTGTGTATGTTGAAACCAAGAATAGTATTGAGCAAAATAAACTTCTTCAAGCTTATCAAAAACTGCCATATATCACTTATGATGATACATCGCTTCTGGCTATGAATGCTATTCATACTAATCAAGTGTATGTCGGTCGTTTTCGATTTTGCGATAGCAAAGCTGTGCAATTTTGGAGCGTAGCAGATAATTTATTGGTAGGTTCTGTTTGGAATGCTTATCAGATTCTTACTCAGTTAGAAAGAAGGTTGAAATGATTCAGTGTGATGCAAATGGAAACACCTTTTTAGTAATGGAAAACAAAGATTCTTCTTTTTCCTCCGCTCAATGGTTTAAAAGTCATACATGTAGTGAAGATGGAGTGATTTGGTTATACCCAGATAAAAAATCCTGGCATATGGAATACTACAATTGCGATGGATCTTGCGCAGCAATGTGCGGTAATGGCGCAAGAAGTGCACTCTATTACCTGTACAAGAAAAACTACATTCCTGCTGATCAATGGGTCCCGTTAAAGACAAATGCAGGAGAAGTGATGGGAATAGTAGATTCTGAAGGAATAACCACTGTATCGATGCCCACTCCTGTGTTGTTTCGCTCTATGATTTGGAACGATACACTCGTTGACTTAATAAAAGTTGGTGTTCCTCATGTAGCAAGACAGTTAAATTCAATAGAAGAAGTAGAATCATTCGATTTAAAAAGCTTTTTCTATTCAATTCGAGAGCACGATTTAATTCCAGGTGAATCGAATGTGAATGTCTTCTGTTTTGACAATGATCAAATTTGGCTCCGTACATTTGAAAATGGCGTTAATCGAGAAACAAAATCTTGCGGTACAGGATGCGTAGCTGTTGCCTATTTGCTAAAGAACACATTAAACAGCGAATATGATTCCTGGACATTACACACCCAGGGAGGTAATGTTACTGTGTCTTGTGACGCAGAAAAATTTTATCTGAAAGGACAGGTGAACTGTAATGAAATTATTTAGTGGTGTCGGGACTGCTGTTATTACCCCTTTTTTAGAAAACGGTTCCATAGATTTTAATAGCTTTGGAGCTTTATTGGACCAACAGCGCAATGCAAAAATAGATGCGTGTATCCTTCTCGGAACGACTGGTGAATGCCCTGTAATCTCGAAAGATGAACGCAGACAGTTAATTGAGTTTGCAAAAGAATATCTCCATAATGAAATGCCCATTATACTTGGTACTGGAAGTAACAATCCAGCCCACGTAGTAGAACTAAACAAACAAGGCGAAGAGCTTGGAGTAGACGGTTTATTAATAGTAAACCCTTACTACAACAAAAGCACACAAATGGGTTTGGTTGAATATTTCTCATATTTAGCCGGAGAAACAAAGCTTCCAATCATTCTCTACAATGTACCATCCCGCACTGGAATGAACGTTCTTCCTGACACAGTTTTAAAAATCCACAAAAAAGCCCCGTCGGTTGTAGCAGTAAAAGAAGCTAGTGCAGACATATCTCAGATTAACCTGTTAATTTCCCAAAAACCTGATTCTTTAACTGTGTATTCGGGCAATGATGACCAAACCCTTCCAATTCTTTCCATTGGAGGCGAAGGAGTTATTTCGGTTGCTTCCAATGTTATTCCAAAAGAAATGAAATCTCTCACAAATGCATTTTTTGAGGGAGATCTAAAAAAAGCTCAGTCGATCAACAATCAGTTATTCTCGATCATGAAAACGTTGTTTATTGAAACCAATCCATCTCCTGTTAAATTTGCAGCATCTGCTTTAGGACTATGTAAAAATGTGTTACGTAGACCAATGATCCCTGTTCAAGAAAGCACTGAAAATTTAGTAGTCAACGAGTTGAAAGGTTTAGGTTATCAATGCAAGTAGGTATTATTGGTTATTTAGGCAAAATGGGCCAAGAAATTCTGCGTTGTATTGATTCTTCTGATCACACCTGTGTGTATAGGAAAGATGAAACCAATGAATTACTACAGTGTACTCCACAGTGTCTGATTGATTTTTCAGTACCAGAAGCCCTGTCTTCTTCCTGTGAAAAAGCAATTTTTTTCCAGTGCCCACTGGTAGTTGGTACTACGGGTTTAACACCCAAACACTTTGATATCATCGAAAATTGTGCAAAACAAGTCCCAGTATTTTATAGCACGAATTACTCATTAGGGATTCATTGTGTTCAATCGATGCTCAAAGCTGTCAGTGGACAACTGAAAGACTGGGATATTGGAATTGTCGAAACCCATCATACTCAGAAAAAAGACGCACCAAGTGGTACAGCCCATTCATTACAAAAAACACTCAATCGGAATGTTCCCATTGAATCGTTTCGTTTGAAAGGTGTACCAGGTGAACATGAAATTATTTTTTCGAACTACAACGAAATCATTCACTTGAAACATACAGCGTATTCCAGACAAGTTTTTGCATCAGGTGCCCTGGATTGTGCGAAGTGGTTAATTGAGAACCAGTTTAAAAGTGGTTTATTCGATATGAACTCTCGCTTTGAAGGACAATAAAAATGAATTATACAACCCAGCAAATTATTGATGAAATTGCGAATAGCTCAAAAAAAACACCTGTACAAGTTTGGTTAAAGGGGGATTTTCATCCTTCTGATTTTGATGGTCTAGAATTCTACCAAGGCAAAGATTATTGGATCATATTTGCACAATGGTCCATTATGGAACCTTGGATACAAGATAATCAATCTCGAATTCAACATATTCGTGTTGAAACAGATCGAAGAAATTCCGCCATTCCCCTTTTAGACATCCTTCCGCTTCAGGCAAGAATTGAACCTGGGGCACATATTCGAGAAATGGTTCACATCGGAAAACAAGTAGTTGTCATGATGGGAGCGGTTATCAATATTGGTGCTAGCATTGGAGAACAAACCATGATTGACATGAATGCTGTAATTGGCGGTCGAGCAGAAATCGGCTCCCATTGTCATATTGGCGCTGGAGCAGTCATCGCTGGTGTCATTGAACCTGCAAGTGCTACTCCGGTTACAATTCAGGATCATGTACTGATAGGTGCAAACGCCGTGATTCTTGAAGGTGTTACCGTTGGGCAGCATTCCGTAATTGCTGCAGGGGCTGTTGTTACAAAAGATGTTCCGCCATATAGTGTCGCTGCAGGTATGCCTGCGAAAGTGATTAAAAATGTAGATGAAAAGACAAGATCTAAAACTGGTATCGAAACTTCTCTGCGGGACATTCAACAATGAATATGGTTGTCCAGAAATATGGAGGGAGTTCTTTAAAGGATAAAGATTGCTTTGAAAAAGTACTGCACAAAATCCAAAACACTCTACAGGAATTCGACAAGATTATTGTTGTAGTTTCAGCAATGGGAAAAACAACCAACGAGCTCATGGATATGGTACATACTTACACAACTCAAAAGCATCCTCGCGAGTTGGATATGCTTTTGACAACGGGTGAACAAGTTTCTGCTTCTCTACTAACCATGATTCTTAAAGAAAGCAATATACCAAGTCTTGCATTAAATGCATATCAAGCAGGTATTACAACGAATCAGAAATGGGGGCAAGCAAATATACAGAAAATCCAAACCAGGAACATCAAATCGAAACTTCAAGAATATGATGTGATTGTTATAACTGGTTTTCAGGGCATCACTTCTCAAAAAGAAATCACGACACTGGGAAGGGGTGGATCTGATACAACCGCTGTAGCCCTTGCTGCAGCACTTACATGCCCTTGTCATATCTATAGTGATGTTGATGGTATTTATTCGATTGATCCAAAGATTTATCCAGATGCTAAAAAGCTCCCTTATGTTAGTTACGAAGAAATGCTGGAAATGTCCAGACAAGGTGCAGGTGTTTTGCATGACCGTTCCATTGAAATTGCTCAGAAGTTTGAAATCCCTATCTATTGTGCATCTACTTTTTCTGAGAAAGAAGGCAGTATGATTTATAGAACGATTGAAACCGTACACACCAAACCAGTTATTGGCATAAGCCTCTTAGACAAACAATGGCTTATCACTGCTAGAATGGATCAATCTGATCCTGATTTTTTAAAAACAATCACCAGTATATTGCAGAACTACTCCTTGAATATCGATATGATCGCTCTTTCGAATCAACCGGAAAACTATTCCTTATCCATGACAGTTTGGGAGGATGATTGGGAAACTGCAGAAGATAAATTAGATGTAGTCAAAAAGAAATTAACAGAAATGTCTGGCGCTATTACGGTTCAAAGTGACTTGTCAAAAATTACATTGGTTGGATCGAATATGAGAAAAACAGTAGGTGTAATGGACTCCATCTTTGAAGTTTTAGACCCAACAAGAATTTCTATGATTACCACATCCGAAGTGAGTATTTCCTTGCTCGTTTCGAGTAAAAATGTTAATAAAACAGTAACCAAATTAGCAAAGAAGTTCTCATTATGAACCAACAAATGGAAAACTCTATCCATGCCCTTCTTGAAAATGAATTGGGTAGATATATCAAAGATATCCGATTAAAAGGTTTTATGGTCGGATTGGATCCATATCCTCTTAAAAAAGATTTACGAGATATTGCATTCCAACACCATAATCTTCTTCTCAATTTCACTTCAAATGGAACTCTTCGGCTTTTACCTCCGGTAAATTTACCTTATGATGGGCGGGTAAACATGATCGAGTGCATCAAGGTGACCCTGCGGGAGTGTATTGCATGAAGTCTATACTAGAAACGATATCACAAGAAGTTGGTACTCCATATTACCTGTATCATGAGTCAGTATTTCTTCAGCGAATACAGAGTATGCGGAGAGTCTTTTCTGATCTCGATTTTCATCCAACATTTGCAATCAAGGCCAATGCAAATCCATATCTACTCTCCTTGTTTCATCATTGTGGTATAGGAGCAGATTTTATTTCCAAAGGAGAATACAATGCTGCTGTACTAGGCAATATACCCGCTAGTTCCATGGTATGGAACGGCAATGCTAAAAGTGTAGAAGACATTCAATTCTTTACCAATGCAAAGATTCAAAATGTGAATGTTGATTCTATTGATGAGCTCAAGAAATGGGCTCAGCTGAAAACAACCAAAGAAACTTTGCCTAGTCTATTTCTTCGGATAAATCCATCCATTGAAGCTCATACACACCCTTATATCAGAACTGGAATGAATCAGCACAAATTTGGTTTGTTACCTCAAGACATTCCACTTTGTTTTGACATAGCTAGCAAAAACAATCTTGAAATTGAAGGGTTTCATATTCATGTTGGATCGCAAATTACCTATACAGAAACTTTTGAACAGGTATATTCGTACATTCGTGACCTAGCAATTCAATATCATGTGAATAATTTAAACATTGGCGGTGGATGGGGAATTCCATATCACGAAACGAGTGTTTTGGATTTGAAGCGAATGGAAAAAATAGTCCATGATTGCTTCCATGATTTCAAGGTTTGGTGCGAGTTAGGTCGTTTTTTGATTGGTGAAGCAGGATGGTATGTATGCCGGAATTGTGAAAATAGAGAAAACGATGAAGAAATGATTAGCATTACAGATGGTGGAATGAATCACCTTTTACGACCTTCCTTATACAAAGCCCATCATACATTTAGCTGTACAAATCCAAAACCAGAAGAGAAAAAAATCTGTATTATGGGAAGATTGTGTGAAACTGGTGATATCCTTGTTCCAACAACCTATCAGAATTGCCCTAAAGAAGGAAGTTTAATCGCTATTCACCAAGCGGGGGCATATGGTTTTTCAATGGCAAATCACTACAACGGATTCCCTCTTCCAGCTGAAGTCTTTTTACATACTGATGGAACCTGGTCTGTAATTCGAAAAGCTGAAACAGAAAATCAGTTTTTATCTCAATGTCGTGTAGAGAAATACAATGATTCATCCAGTTGAACTACGAGAATGGATGCATGCCAATCCTGAACCTGCTTTTAAAGAACACCGCGTTACAGATCTTTTCGTACAGGAACTAAAAGATCAATCTTCAATCCAATATTATCGTCCCCTTGATACAGGGCTGATAGCTTGTTACCAGGGACATTCTTTACATTCTTTTACACTCCTGCGTGCTGATATTGATGCACTACCTTCGAGGCGGCATGACCAATTAGAATGTGCAGAACATCTTTGCGGTCATGACGTTCACACTGCTA